>OMRK01000102.1 GCA_900313515.1 uncultured bacterium
CCACAGGGAATTGGGTAGCCTGCGTATGAAGCCGCAGAGTTCAAGTTTGTTTAGGCTGGCTAGTAGTGTGCCTATAGGGGCTTGCAGGAGGTCGGCCAATGCGCCTGTAGATGTGCCGTTGTAGGCGATGCTTTTTAGTATGGCCTTTTCCAGTTTATTTAGGGAAACGCTAGAAACAGCGCCTGGATTGGTGTCTGCGGTGCTCCGTCTGGTAGTATAGGTAATACCATCTTCTAAGAGAACCAGGCCCAGGTTATCGAAGACGTCGCGGCTGTGTCGAACCGGTGGGGCCCCGTTCTGTAGCAGTTCTAGAGGGCCCTCACTTTGCAGACAGTTGATAGGGCCAGGAACGGCCATTACGGTGCGTCCCAGGTTGGCCGCAATATCCATGGTAATCATGGCGCCGCTCTTCATGGAAGCTTGAACTATGATGACGGCCCGAGCCAGGGCTGCGATAATTCTGTTTCGGTAGGGAAAATTGTAAGCTAATGGCGGAGTGGCACCTGGATACTCCGAAATGAGCAAGCCTGATTCGCAGATTCTTTCGCTTAATTTACGATTTTCACTCGGGTAGCAGGCTTCTATGCCGCAGCCGAGCACGGCTACTGTACAACCTCTTGTTTCCAGCGCTCCCTTGTGGACACAGGTATCTATGCCTTTAGCTAAACCGCTGATTACGGTTAAACCCTTGTTGGCAATATCGCCACTCAGATCCAGAGCTGCTCCCATTCCATAGGAGGTTGCTTGCCGGGAGCCTACCATGGCCAGACAACTGCCCAAGCTTAGGATACTCAGATCTGCCTTGCCCTTAATATATAAAACCGTCGGTGGATCATCTAGGTCTAAAAGTTGGCTCGGGTAGTCAGAGTCGGTTACGGTAATGAGGCGGTAATTTTTCTGGCAATCGTCTAGGTATTTTGTAGCCTTATCTAAGCTTGGAAACTGGAATTTTATCTGGGGCAATTTTAAGGCTTCAATAACTAACTCCGGGTTGTATTCATGCTCTTTGGCCAATTTGTTTAATTTATGGGGATAAAGGCCGGGAGTAAGGGATAAGGCTATCCACATCAACTTCCACTTATAGTTTTGCTCCATACTATTTTCCCTCGCGTGACCTGATTCTGTTTTAAAGTATCTGCTTCCTTATTGTGGCGTTGTTAGGTTAGCTGCAGATTATCAGGATATTGATGATGTATTAATATGTAATTAAAGAAATTTGAACAGAAACTCACTTCATGAGATAATTTCGGGAACTAAAGGAAATAAATAAATTCTGTCTAAGCTCATAGCCAGAGTTTGGCTTGAAATCGCGAGACCTTTCCCGTTTTAGAGAGCCCAATGTACAGGCGGGGTGGGGATGCGGCTTGCAGTTTCATTTAACACAAAGAACCGTGGAACACACGGGGATAACTCGTTTGGTTTTGCGGCTTGGTCCGAGTTGAGCGAGGAGTCCCTGCCTCCAGGCGCCGGGTGTGCGTAGGCGGTGGGAGTGTGTCACGGAGAATACTTCAGGAGGCTTTCATTGCATGTCTGATAATATGGGGTACGTCCCTCCCACCATTTCGCCCGTTTGTAACATGGTCTTGGACTATTTGGAGAAGGTTCATGCCGGTGAAGCTGATGATCGTCAGCTGGCGGCTTTACTGGTCGATCAAGCGGCCTCAATTGCCAGAACTCGCGAGGAAATACTGGCTAAGTGCGGCAAAGATGAGAGCGGTTGCTTGGAGTTACCGCCGGAGGTTATCGAAGAAGTCGAGGCCTCTTTGGACGAGTACGGTAGTTGTATAGATGAGGCTGTGCGTTACGCCAATGAGCGTAATGAAGAGGCTTATGAGAAGGCGGTTGAAGGGCTGATGAAGGTCGGTTGCGACGGACGCCTTCCGTTTGAAGGTTATACTCCCGATGAGGGCAGGATGGGGCCCACAGCCATGCCCATGCTCAATGTTTTGATCCGTTTGTGCGACGGCTTTGCTGAAGAGCAAGTTTCCAAGTGTGCGATCCGACGCACCATCTTCAGCATTGTTATTAACGCCCGTGTAGCTGCTTACGAGTTGGATCAGAGACAGGACGATTATCAATATGAGCGCGATATCTTGATCGGTGCTTATTGTAACTTCGCCGACACTGTGCTTTATCTCAAGGATGTTTTGGATAATGGGGTCGAGGCCATTCGTCCTGAATTGGAAAACATCGTTAAGGCCGGTACTACTTTGCGTGAGGCCGTGGAGAACTTCTCATTGTCCATGGCCAGCAAAGGGCCCAGCAAGATTGATCAGACCAATATCATTCTCAATCTCTTTAAAGGCTTACGTGAGGGTGGAGTTGAGAAAGAGGCTTTCATGGCGGCTTTGGGGACCTTCCAAAAGAACATGGAAGGCATGTTGCGCGAGGCCGAGTCTATTGCCGCTTTGCCTCATAACTGCGATGATATCACCGCAGAAATGGGCGGTTTGCGTACCGCTATCGAGGAGCATTTGAAGGCGGCCGACATGATAGCGGAAGCTGTGGAGAATGAGACTGACATAGAAGAGGCTACTAAGCTCCTGGTTGAGGCCGGAGATAGGTTGTGTGCTTGTAAAGAAAAGTTCGATGCTATCGGGGAGAAGGCGGTGGAAGAGGCTCGTCAGATTCCTTGCGTGCGTTGTGGAGCTTATAATGATCCTGCCAGCCGTACCTGCTCTCAGTGTGGTGCCCGCATGATCAATTCTACACCGGGTGCCTCGTCTTCTACAGTAGATTTCCAAGAAGGCGTTACTCACGATCAAGATTCTGCTGGTGGAGAGCTGGTCATGACCAAGAACTTGGTCATTCTCTTTGAGGCGGTTAACAAGATGGCCGAAGGAGTTAGCACTCCTGAGGAGTACGGCCATGTTCTCGATTGGTTCCGTGGTTTAGTTGAAGATAATCTGCTGAACATGCCGCCTGAGCCGGAAGTCGATGTCTCTGGATTTAACGATGAGGAAATTGCTCTGATTCATTCTATGGAGGAGCAGGTTGCTGTTGCCAGGGCCGACATCGAGGCCGGTGCCCATGATATGATCGAGGCCGTAGAGACTCTGCGCCTCTATGTTGATGATAAGAATACAGCCCACTTCGTGGATGGAGTTCGTGCTCTGCGTGATTCTTCCATTAAGGTTCAGACGGCGGCTCGGGCTATTGAGGAACTGATCAATAGTTGCCGTGCTCAAGCTGGTTTAGGCGGGCAAGAGGTCGATCCAGATAAGGAAGAGGACGAAGATGCCGGAGAGGCTGAGAGCTCTGGTATTGAGATTCCCGAAGAAATCTAGGAGCAACGGATGAATAAGCATCAAGCAGGCCGTTCACAAGACCTCGGTCGCTCTTCTGGAAACGAGGAGGGGGGGGAGCGCATTCGTTTGGGCCAGTTCTTGAAGTTGGCTGGAGTGGTTCAGACTGGCGGTGAGGGGAAGGCTCTCATAGCTGAGGGGGCGGTCAAGGTCAATGGAGAGCCGTGCTGGCAGCGCGGTCACCATTTGGATCCGGAAGATGTGGTCGAAATGGATGGTCGCAAGTACTTGGTGAGTGATTTTATTCGAGGCTGATAAGCAAAAAGAGCTCGCTTCCGTTAGTTTGGAGGCGGCTCTTTTTTTTTGCTGCGAAGCAGTCTAGGTTTTATACCTCGGCCGCTTACGTTTCCCTTAATTGTGTGGGCGTTGAAAGCGGCTGGGGGACGACCGAATTTAATTAGGTATAGTCGAAAAGTGATGGTAAAATTTCTTCGGCTTTTCCGTTGATTTGTTCTATGCCTTTACCGTAATGGAGTTCCTCTAAATTCACAATTACCACATGAGCGCCAGCATGCTTGGCTACAGGCACAAATCCTGCTGCTGGATAAACTATTCCGGAAGTTCCTACTACCAGAAAGAGATCGGCATGCTCTAAGAGATCTCTTGACTTGTAAATGACTTCAGAATCTAAATTCTCGTTGAAAAGTACGATGTCATAGCGGAGAGGAGCACCGCATTTTTCGCAATTATGAAACTCTATGGCTTTGTCCTCAAAAGCATCGCTACAGTAGCGAGTGCATTGAGATCTGTGAATGGTGCCATGCAGTTCAATCACGTTGTGGCTACCCGCTTTTTGGTGTAAACCATCGATATTCTGGGTTAATATCCAGGTATTGGGGTGCTTAGATTCTAATTCAGCTAAGGCCTTATGGGCGGCGTTAGGCTCAACTTTGTTGGCTTTATCTCGCACAAATGCAAAAGCTTCCCATACTTTGCGGGGATCGCGGCGCAAGGCTTGGGCGGTAGCACACTCGTCGATATCTTTTTCAGTCCAGGTGCCACCAGGACCGCGGAAGGGTGCTATTCCCGAGGCCACGGAGATTCCTGCACCGGTTAAAACGACAATGTTACGGTAATTTTTTACGTTAATCTTGGCAGATTTTTCCACGGCAGATTCCTCCTATTATGCCAAGAGTGTCAACTCGTTGCAAAGCCGACTCGCGCCAGTTCGCTTTAAGGCGGGTTATAACCTGCGTTGGGGTAAGTTTGCGGAATTGTTTGAAAAATTATTGAACATTCCAGATATGGGAGAAAAATATTTAGCAAAATAGGCGTAAGCTGGCATTGTATAGGGATTGTAAAGAGAACAAAAATAGTTATATATTTTTTTTATAATAGGAGGAGTATCATTTTTAACAGTGAAGTATAAGATCACAAGGGGAAATTCTTCTTGGGAACTACTGGTTTTTTTGTGCAACCAGTTGTAAGTGTGTACTTGGATTATATTGGCCTTAATTGTTGGTAAATGTATCAGCATTAAGTCTGATTTGAAATGTGGGGGTAGACCCGTTAGAATCTAGGGTAGCGGTGAGGGCTACTGAGTATCATGGGGGTTTGTTTTATTTGTCGGGTTCTGGTTAGTTTTTCCGTTTAAAATTGGTATTATTGTCACCTTTTGTGGCTGGACTTTGCTTGATGATGCTTTTTTTTGCTTTTTTGGTCTGTTGCGAGCTGTTTAATGGTGCGCTTGGGGCTCAGAGAAGCAATAAATGCCGAATATTGAGCGCTTTTACCTAGCTTTTATTGAACGTTGGCGGTGATTTCCTGTGCCTTTTGCTGTTTCGGCGTATCAGGCGGAATGGAATATAAATTACTGTTTGCGTTTGTAACTGCTGCAATATTGTTGTTGGTAATGCTGCGATGGCAAAATTGCTTTTCACAGTGTGTCGATGGTTTAGAGATTAAATTATGTGGTTGTCTGTAACAGTAAATAATGGACACGTTATGTCTGGCATATTAATGTTGTACAATTTTCGAAGGTAAAAATGGGGGGACTCGTCGCTCCAGAGTGATGATTTATTGTCGGTACTTAGGGGGAAATGTATCTGAAACGGGGTTGGGGGTGTAGGTCGCTGGCATTAAAAGTCTCAAGGGGGGCTTTGGAGTTGTCATTTACAGGTTAAATTGGGATGTCCATATGGGAAAGGCAATGTCAGGCATTGCGAGAGGGGGGCAGACATTAATGAGATATCTCATAAAGCCTGTAGCAATAAGGTTGGCTACTGTTTGTACATCGTAAGGTCCGACAATCTGGATTGGGGGAGTTCAGAGGAGGGGGGAGGCGGGTGTAGTTAAACGGCAGTTGGGGGAGGGCCTAGATTAGCTACATGGGTTTAGCTGCATTCGGCTGTATATTAAGGCGCGGACGTTTCTTGAGCGGGGGCAAGCTGCGGACGTGTGGAGGGGAATTGTCAGTTTGATTGCGGCTTGAGGGGGAAAACCTATAACTGCATTAGGTTAGTTATTGCCATCATGCTATTAAGTAGTTGTGGTTTGTGGGGGGAAGCTCAAGAAAGATACGCTCTCGAGTGAGTATGGGGGATGCTTGCTAAGGGAGGGTAGCAGATTGGCATTAACTGGGAGGAGGAACCTAAAACGACTGCTTAGAGCTTATTATTGCTGTTATAAGGGGGAAAGGCTGAGCAAGAGCATGGAACAGCCCGGCAATAATCGGGGGAAAGCTCAAAACGACTGTGAATGGCATAAAATAGCGATTTGTAGGTGCTGCTGTAAGGGGAGGCGGACTATCGACATTTGTAAAATTTTATGCCCTCGACTAACACTTTAGAGGCTGAATGAGGTTGATTCCGGGGGAGGAATCCACTAAGTTCAGTGCTCCTTGAACAAGAGTGTACTAAATACGGATGTTCCACGAATGAGAACATTTTGCTTTCGTATATTCTTTGCCATTTATTGTAGCTGTTGTCTGTGATCCGGTAAACATGTTTTGCACGTGTTATGCTATGCTGCTGGAAAATATAGCACAGGTACCTGACCCGTATTCCTTTAGGCTATAAATCTTGAACCTTGTTCAGGTTTTGGAGCCGAAAAACAAGATTCGTTCACATTATTATTTAAATAATATCAAACGATCTTGAATAGTGTCTAAATCAACATTTGTACGGGGCTAGCCCTCTATGAGGGGTTATGCCCTGTACTTTCTTTATTGTCTACAAATTTTGTCCATAAATATGGTAACACTTAATAGATCGGCTGCTCCACCTGGACTTATATTATGCTCTATACAGTAGTCGTCCAATTCTTGAACGGCTTTCTGTGAATAGTGTTCGTTGAGCCAGGCGCAGCGTTTTTGGAAATCTTGAGCCAATTGTGGGCCAACACGGGTTAGTATGTTAGTATCTTCTAGGTTAGCACTTATTTTAAGCAGGGTGCGCACGTAGATTTCATCCGGCTGCAGATTCTGGTGGCGTAGACTACGCAGAAATGGAAGGTAGCTCTCTCTTACCTCACGGAAGCCGCCTTCGGCCTGGCCGCGAGCACCGGTGCTTCCGTGTCGCAGGAACATATTCTGTCCGTGAGTTAGGGAGCCTTGGGTTGCCTGTAGGAGCGGAGATAACTCTCTTTGACATAGTCCATGGGCCATGAGGGCGACAGTCTGGCCCAGTTCGTCCGTAGTAAGCGGCCAATCCGAACCTTTGAGGGTATAGGAGTGGGACTTTATAAGACTTAAAACATGCCCCCCAGCGGCACATAGTAACCCTAACGAAAATAGGGCGCCCTTGTGGGTGTTGATTCCAGCAGTGGCCGAAAACATTTCTTGCTCGGCAACTAAACCCAGTTGACGAACCTGTTTAAATAGGGCTGTCAGGGGCTCTTGGCGGCTCCTCAGTCCGGCCAGAGCCATAAGAAAAAAATGGTGGCGCAAGCTCAGAGCACTGTTGATGAAGGTATAAAAGTTCATATCCTTGTGGGCACCGCAGTTACGGCGGTCCACTAGGCCCGGTTTGGGAGTGGCTGTTACCTCCAAGAGCAGAGCTTCCAGAGCCAGATCGGCCACAGCTGCGGCGGTTTGTTCACACTTACTTTCATTGGCAACGCCTGACGCTGGATATGAAGCCGTCTGGAGTGAATTTTTACTACTGGGCATAGGCTTTTAACCTGTCTACGGCTTTTTGTCCCGCTTCACTGTGTAAATACTTCCAGGTTGAAGGGGGAACCAGCTTTTGGACTTCATCCCATTGATCCGTCTTCAGGAAATTTCTTACTGCCGAAGCACTGACGAGAGTCCCATTTTTGTCGAGACGCTCTACTAATTTGACCTTAATTCCTGAAGGCTCCAAAACAGCGCGCATAACCTCATTGTAGGCATTGGTGAGCGGATCCAGAGGCTCACTGCCAACCCATCTTATTCCTATGTTTAAGCTTGGCGCTATGTGGCTGGAAAAGATATTCATATCTAACTGAGCCTGAGCAAGAGCTGCTTCATCCAGCTTCTTTAAAAAATAGCTGGGGAAAGTAGCCGGTGAAATGATATAGTCGCCGCCATTCAGAATCTCTACATTGGGTAGATCCGCCGTCCCCGCTCGAATAAGATTCAATCGTTCTTCGTAGGAAAATTCAGAACGGTTGGCCTTGACTGGAAATAGCACTAGTTGGTCACACTGCTGGGCAGCTGTTTCGATAAGGAATCGGTGGCCGAGGGTAAAAGGGTTAGCATTAAGCACAATGGCGCCGGTGAGCCCAGGCTTTTTATGGTTGCTCAGCTCCCGTTTAAATCTGGCCAGGGCCCGTTTGGAACTCTCCATAAGAATTGCGAGTGGGGAACTGCCAACCAGATAGAAGGCTAAGCTTTGAAATAAATCTAGGTTGTCCGGTTTGGTGTAGATGAAAATATTGCTCGAACCGCGGGCTCTTAGCTCCGAGCGTAGGTGAGAAATGATAGTATTGATGAGTCCTAAACCTCTCCATTGGGGAGCCGTCGCTACGCATTTTATAACGTTGGCTTCGAATCCGCCGCCTGCTATCAGGTCGTCGGTTTGTGGGTCGGTTATGGCGGCGTAGTACTCCAGTCCGCTTTCCATACGCAGGCCCGCAGATTCTAAAAAATCGGTCAGCCTGGCCCTATCATGGGAAGAATTTAGACTAACCTGAACCGGCGTTGCGGCTGAGTAATTATCCATTGTGCACCTCAAGGC
>OMRK01000107.1 GCA_900313515.1 uncultured bacterium
AACTCTTCCAAACAGGCCACATGCAGCTCACGGGTGAGCTCGCAGAGCTTTACAGGACCCGGCATGTTCACCATAAAACTGATCAGGGGCTTATTTTGATAGAGGTGCAGGAGTTGTTGCTGGCAGTCGTTGCGCAGATCACGGCTGGCCAGCAACTCTTCTAGATCGACGTAGTGGCCCTCCCGGCTAGTCGACAACTTCATGGATAACATCCATTATGGTGCCATCAGGGGCTGTAACTACGGCTACAACTTTGTCGGTAAACTCCAAAGGATCGGGTTTGCCGACTACCTTTTCCGCCATTTCCTTGAGCTCATGGATATCATAGATCTTGAGGCCAACTTTGGACAGGCGCTCTCTGATTTCGGGGCGGCTGGGGTTGACCGCTATGCCCACATCGGTTACCAGGACATCGCAGTCCCGACCATCGGTGCAGATAGTGTCTACTCTATCGCGCACGCAAGGAATACGACCGCGGATCAGAGGAGAGACAATAACGGTGAGGCTAGCACCTTTGGCCGTATCTGGGTGACCACCTATAGCGCCGCGAATCACGCCGTCGGAACCGGTCAAGACATTGACATTAAAGTTGACATCGATCTCCAGGGCTGAAAGCACCACCACATCTAAGTGGTTCAAGACCGAACCGCGGTTGAAGGGGGTAGCGTACAAAATGCCATCGATCTCGTGGTGGCTGGGATTGCGGCGCAGAGAAGCCGCTGCCTCCACATCGAAGTCTTGTACATCCCAAATAGTGCCAATTAAGCCTTCCTCATGGAGTTTGACAATTTGCCCGGTAATGCCGCCCAAAGCAAAGCGAGCCGTTATATGCTGGTCGCGCATGTACTGGGCCAGGAAGCGGGTGACAGCCAGAGAAGCTCCGCCGGAGCCTGTCTGCAGGGAGAAATCGTTGCGGAAATAGCCAGAATTGACGATAACTTTGGCAGCCATCTCGGCGATCAAGAGATCGCGGGGATTCTTGGTGAACCTGGCCGCACCGCTGGATATCTTAGCTGGATCGCCAATATCATCCAAAACTACCACGTAATTGACCCAAGTGCCCTCGATACTTTGAACAGCGTTGGGATATTTAATGATCTTGTTGGTTAAAATAATGGTCTTGTCGGCGAATTGGGCATCTACTTTAGCGTACCCCAGGCTGCCGCACTCGGCCACACCTTCTACACTTTCGTCCTGGCAGACACCGCTGGCATTGCCGTAAACGTCACATACGGGCGCACCCAGGAAGGCCACATCGATATGCAGTTTGCCATCGGCAATAGTTGCAGCTCGGCCACCATGAGAGCGGAAAATTACTGGCTCGTCCATTATGCCATGGGAAATGGCATCCGCCAACTTGCCGCGGCAGCCCGAGCTTTCAATGTGGGTGACTACGCCGTTTTTTATATGCTCAACTAGAGGAGCATGGACATCAGTAAGAGAGGAAGAAGCTACGCGCAGGTTCTTAAATCCCATGCGTGCCAAAGTTTCCATCACCTGGTTCAAGACGTGGTCGCCGTTGCGGAAGTGATGGTGGAACGAAATCGTCATGCCATCTTTTAAGCCGCAGAGTCTGACTGCTTCTTCGATGGAGCCGACCACCTTGCTCCTCTTTTGCTCTTTTTCGGATGAGGAGGCGGTATCTTTGCCTTCAACGCGGGGATCGACATTCACTCCGTAAATGCCCAAGCCCAAATGCTCGGCTACCTGCTCAGGAATTTCATGTCCTATGAGGTTTTTCATTTTCTAGACCTCCTCGGGAGAAATAATGCCGGAAATAATAGCCAGTTCGATAACGCGCTGAGCCCTTATAGCTACCGGCTTATCGACCATCTTGCCATTCAGGCTGATAACGCCTGACCCTCTGGCTTCGGCTTCCTTAATGGCTGCTACCACTTTTCTGGCTTTCTCGATGGCTTTTGCGGTAGGAGCAAATACCTCATGGACTGGAGCTATTTGACGAGGGTTAATGACGCTCTTTCCGTCGAATCCCAGATCCTTAACCAACTGTGCCTCGTAACGGAGCTGTTCTTCATTGTTGACATCGGAATAGACCGTATCCAGGGCATCTATGCCAGCCGCGCGGGCTGCTAGAACGATGGTCTGCCGGGCCAATTGCAACTCGGCGCCGCTCAGGGTACGCTGACATTTCATGTTCGCACAGAAATCTTCAGCACCTAAGGCTATGCCGATCAGGCGCTTGGAAGAGGTGGCAATCTGGTAGGCGTTAATCACGCCCAAAGCGCCCTCAATAGCAGCCATCATTAAGGTGTCGCCAACAGGACGGCCGTACTTCTTTTCCATCTCCTCGATAACTGCCTCACAGTCGGTAATATCTTTGGCCGTTTCTGTTTTGGGCATGCGCAGGACATGGGCCCCGGCGGCCACCATGGCCTCGACATCGGCGCGACCATAGGGGGTATCTAAGGGATTGATACGAACTACTATCTCAGTGCTTCCGTAATCGATGGTTTTAAGGGCTTGATAAACCAATTCGCGGGCGGCATCCTTTTCGGCCATGGAAACTGAATCTTCCAAGTCGAACATAAGGGAGTCTGAACCGTAAATATGGGCATCTCTCATCATTCCAGGGTTGTTGCCTGGTATAAACATCATAGTTCTGCGGAGTCTTTGCTTTTGTGCCATATCTATCACAACTCCCTTACCAAGTATAATTCTTGCTTTCGCAAGCCCTGTAGATCGCGGTCTTGACCCGGGCCCTTACGGTGCAGTCCAAGGCACCCTTGTCGGTAGCTGTGATGAGCACACCGCCATCAACGCCCAATTCCTTAACGGTATCTTTAATAACGTTGGTGATCTGGCGTCCGTAAAGCTTCATTACGGTGCTATCCAAATCAACCTCCACACCGGGTTCTTCTTTGCTCTCTACTTCGACATGAATGTCGCCGGATTCGAGAGTACCAGCTTCGGCTTTGGTAGATATTTTCAAAACTAACTTCCCTTCCTATGCTCTGCTTTAGGCAAACGGCTGAGCGTAGCAAAATTCTCCGGAGAGCTCACCCGCCTCCGGGAACGGCTCAGGGCTTCTATTTAGTGGGTAAATAACCTGCTCTTTTAGGCAAAAAGTAACTTTTAGCGGTGAAAACTGTGGGTGTAAATTCTGCGGCTAGCCGGGCCTTTGGAGGGGGAGATGTTGTAATGTGTAAAACTCCGCGGGCCGGTTGACTGTTTTCTTTTACTTATGTCTTCTGTCAGCTGAGTTCTGCTTACCGCAGTTTTTAGATTAGTGTGAAGGCTAATATCTTAAGGTTAGTCGGAAGTTCGAAATAGTAGCCTGCCCTGCTTTTTATTCTTGGGTAAGAGGGGATGCCGGGGGCATTCTTGGATTTTTGTATGCTAGAGAAAATATTCAAGATCAAAGGTATTGATCAGATGAAACGGGAGGTTTCCAAGGCTTCTAAAGATGAATCTTTAAAGCGTGTCCTCAAGTTGGGAGACTTGATCGCCTTGGGACTGGGAGCTGTTATTGGCTCGGGAATCTTTGTCACCGCGGGCATAGCAGCAGCAGGCAGTGAAAATTACGCTGCCGCAGGTCCGTCTGTAATGGTATCATTCGTGGTAGTGGCCATCGCCTGTCTATTTTGCGTATTCTGTTACGCGGAGTTAGCCTCAGTCATTCCCATAGCTGGTGGAGCTTACACCTATACTTATGCTACTTTTGGTGAGTATGCCGCCTGGATAATGGCCTGTAATATTATTTTGGAATATATGTTGGGCAATGTCGCCGTAGCTATATCATGGTCTGGCTATTTTAATGCCATCCTCAAATGGTTGGGGATTGGCCTGCCAGATTGGGCAGTTACCAGCAGTATGATTGCCAGTCCGGAAGTTTGGGCTTCTGCTCCATGTCTTTGCGGCATTCCCATCGTTTGTAATATTCCGGCGGTGGCTATCGTCTTTCTGACCACTTGTCTTCTGGTGCGCGGAATCCGTGAATCAAGTAACGTAAATAACTTTTTAGTAGTTCTGAAAATTGTCATCATATTGGCGGTGATAGGTCTGGGAGCTGCCTGGGTCAACCCGGGCAATTGGGTACCTTTTGCGCCTGGCGGATTCGCTGGAATCCAAGCTGGAGCTTCCATCATCTTCTTTTCCTATATAGGCTTTGACTTTGTGGCCACCGTTTCTGAAGAGGCGGAGAACCCCCAGCGTGATCTGTCTCGGGCCATGATTATAACTTTGGCGGTGAGCACTCTGCTTTATGCACTGGTAGCGGCAGTGTTGACGGGAATGGCTAAATATACACTCCTAGGCACGGCCGATCCCATGGCCACGGCCTTTAGGTTGGTGGGTATGCCCAAGGCAGCAGCCTTTATCTCTATTGGAGCGGTGGTCTGCATGACGGCAGTACTAATTTCTTTCCAGATCGCTCAGCCCAGAGTTTGGTTCGTGGTGGCTAGAGATAAGTTGCTGCCTCCCTTTTTTGCCAAGGTGCATGCCAAATATAAAACTCCTTACGTAACTACCATTTTCATCGGCCTTTTAGTGACTTTGGGAGCTGGTTTTCTGGATCTGACCTCGGTGGTGGCCCTGTGCAACGTTGGAGCTATCTTCTGCTTTATTCTGGTTTGTCTTGAGGTAATTGTGCTCCGGCACAGGCAGCCTGACCTTGAGCGACCTTTCCGTACACCTTTGGTGCCATGGGTTCCTATAGGTGGAATATTGTCCTGTATTTACTTAGCCCTGGGAGTGCATAGTCACACCTGGGTATATTATGCTGTCTGGATAGTGGTATGCACGCTGATCTATTCTTTCTACGGTTACCGGCACGGTTATTCTCAGCACGTTGAGATAGATGGAGCGGCAGGCGATGGGGAGATTGAGTCGGGACCTGTACCGGACCAAGTTGTGGAAAAGGATCAATAAAAATATCCCCCGTCAGGCAACTCTTGGCGGGGGACATTTTCTTAGGTTACTTTCAGACTCAGTTCTTTTTCAGTAAATATCCGGCCTCAGCTAGGCTCTCAAGAGCGTGACGGTTGACAGGCTGGCCAAATACGTAACCTTCTTGCAGTTTGAGCCCATTCCCGCTTAACGATTGGGACAGTTCTTCAGAAGTAGCGCCATTTACCCAGCATTGACAGTGCAGAAAATCGGCTATCTGCTTACAGAGTTGGCTGTAGCGCAGCTTTTGCTCCAAGCTTAAGGTTTGGGATGTAAGTAATTTGTAGTCGGTCTTTAAAGCTGCTGGGTTTAAGGTGATCAAATCAGCTATGGGCAAGGACGTGCTCCCGAATTTGTCAATAACAATTTTAATGCCGTGCTCTGCGCATTTTCCGATAATTGCAGAGGCTTTAGCAAAATCGTTGTTGAGAACATCTTCGGTAATCTCAAGCCTGATACGCTCGCTGGCAAAACCGTAATCTTCACAGCTCAAGAGAATGTTATTGAGGAGATCGGGATCGTAAAACTGGCGAGCCTCTAGGTTGAAACTCACGCTAAACTGCTCGGGTAGAGAGGCCGCTTGGTTAACATCGGCCAGTTGCCCTAGAGCAAGTTTAATAAGCTGACTGCCGATAGGCAGGATAAATCGATCATTATCACAGAGCTTCAGGAATTCTTCGGGCTCGAGAAGTTTGCCGTCCGGATGACGCCATCTCAGCAGAGTCTCCACGCCCACTACAGAATTGGTAGTAACGTCAACAATCGGCATATACCGAGCCACAAATTGCTGACCGGCTATAGCATCGTAAAGTTCTTTCTCACGCTTGAGACGCTGTTCCGCTTGCTCTTGAAGCTTGGGATTAGCCATGCAAGCTCGGCGGGAGCCGGAAGCTCGAGCAGACAAAGAGGCTTGGTGGGCATCCTCCAGGAGTTCTTCGGGAGAGTCGTAATTATCGTTGGACACGGCAATGCCTATGCTCGTGCTCACATTCAGGTCTCCCTCAGGCATTTCAAAGGGAACAGCCAAGGCCTCGGAAATACGTCTAGCTACGCGCAGGGCGTCGCTTATATCATGTAGGCCGTCCAAAAGGACTGCAAAGCGGTTTTCGCCGATTCGGGAAAGAAAATCAGAAGCCCTGGAAGAAAGCTGTAGGCGTCGGCTTATATCTGTGAGAATTTTTTCGTAGTTGGGTTCGGTCAGCTTGTCTGTACTTTGTGGATCTATATCTATACTGAGCAGGCCGAAAAGGTATTGTTCGCTGCGGATGGCCCGAACCATAGCCTTTTCCAAAAGATCGTAGAACATGTGGCTTCCAGGCAAGCCAGTTACGTTATCGTAAGATATAGATGAGCCTATATCGTTTAAGCTGCCCACCAAACGGATAGCTTTGCCATTTTTATCCCGGCAGACTACTCCATAAAGGGAAACCCAGCGGCAGGTTCCATCAGGACGCAAAAGACGACATTGCTTGTCTAACTTGTGAATTTTGCCCTTAAGGTAGTTCTCAATTTCCGAATTGATGCTTCGGCGATCCTCCTCATGGAGTCTGTCGAGCCAATTCTGGGAGCTGTCAGCTTCCTGAGATTCGTTGGAGATGTCCAGAAGCTCATAAATTTTAGGAGAACTAAACATCGTTTTAGTTTGCAGATCCCAATCGAAAATGCCGCCATTGACAGCTTGCATGGCCAAAATCAAGCGCTCTTCGCTACTTTTTATCAAACTGTAATCGCTGTTTAACCTAAAGCATAGATTAACTTTTGCGACTAGTTCATCTTCCTTTACAGGTTTAGCAATGTAGTAATTGGCCCCGGCCTTCCAGGCTGCTACCCTATTTTCTGTACTGGAAAGAGCTGAAATCACAATAATGGGAAGCTCGGCCTGGTTGTGGCTCCTGCGCAGTTGCTTTATCAGGTGTAGGACGTCCTCTTGGACCTTTGATCCTACAATGAGCACGCGGATGTCATTCTGTTTGAGAAGAGGCACTACCTCGAGGTTATCGTCACTCTTTATAACTTGGAAGTTATGCCCTCTCAGTTGTTTGCAGAGCAGATCACGATCTGCGCCAGGCTCGTCCACTACTAAAATTTGTTTCAAGTTCTCGTCTGCCATTTTTACGTGCCTCCGTCTGCTATTAAGTGCTCAACTACGCTTCTGCTTCAATTTTCCGCGCATTGCCTCAATCTGCCATCGCCAGATTACCTGGCGGAATTTACGCTAAAATAGAGGGGCTTTCCTCTATGCTGTGACCTGTGCCAATTGCCTCAGAACATCATTTTTGCATAGGTGTGTAGGTTTGTATTTAAAAAACTAGGATGCTTTACTTTATGCTCGGGGGATAAAACAAGAATAACTGGATAGGCGAGATGTTGCGTTCAGTTATTCAGCGCCGGAGTTGGGATTCAAGTCGCCTGGCGAATCTGCCAAGCATTTTTCGAATACTTTCAAATAAGCCTTGGCAGCGTTGGAGGAACTGAAAAGTTCGGCTCGTTGCAGACCTTTCTTCTCCTGCTCTGATCCTCGGTAGATCTCTCGACTTTTGAGCAAAAAGCGGAGCTTATCCTGAAGATCCTGGACGTCGTCGGGCTTGTAATAGAAGGGAACGTCGGCTCCGACTTCGGGAAGCACGCCAACTTTGGCACAGAGCACCGGAGCCCTGCAGGCCATAGCCTCTATTAGTGGCAAAAAAAAGCCTTCGTAGGTGGAGACCGCCGCAAATAGATCGCAATAACTGTAGGGCTCGATCATCTGCTCCTGGGTAAGATTGCCAGTGTAGATCACGCGATTGGGTATTTTGTCCAGCACGGGGCGTAGCTTTTTCAGATAGCGGGTGCGCACATTGGGAAATAAACGTTGCCAGAGACCGATCTTGTACTGCGGCTGTTCACCGGCGATAAGAATTTTGTGAGGGAACTCGTCTTTAAGACTGCTCAACGCTTGAGCTAAAATTAAGAGATTCTTGCGCTCTTCTTCGGGGTTTCCCACAAAAAATATGAAAGGCTGCCCACCGGTTATCCTGTTGAGATACTGTTGGCGACCGTCGGTAATTGGCGTGAGATCGGGCTTTGTTTCGTTGCCCTCTAAAGAAGTAGCCTGAGATGCTGGCTGTTGGTTGTTAGCTTTGAAATCTTCTGCATTTTCTTGTGTTGCCAAGCTGGTGGCTGAATTTGCTGAGTTGGATGAAAGAGTTGGGGAATCTGCACCTGAGTTGGCTTTGTGTGAACCGGTGGCTTGGCCTGTTGGAGCAGAAGGAGTGGGAGAAGCGCAAGAAGCGGTACCCTTCAGGCCTGCCTTTTTTAGATAGTCGGCATTGACGCTGTTGTGGCAGACGATAATTTTGCTGGTGAGCTCTTCTACTTGTTCTGGGGTTTGGGCAAAAGCTTCCAAAAATTCGTTTTTGACGAAATCGGAGATAGCGGCCACGTATTTGACTTTTTTTATAATTGTGGTCCAGTCACGGTACTTTCGGCGTCCTAGGTCGGATTTCCAGGAATAGACATCGTGGACTGTCATTACCATAGGGCAGGGCAAGGGAAAATCCAGCCGATCCCAAGGATACCAACAAACATCTAAATCTTGAGGAGCCTGCTCGAAGGTGCAGACCTGCCCTAAATAGCCGTATTCCTTCTTGATATCTTCCAATAGATGAGGCTTAAAGGTCAAAAATGTGAGTTTTGAATCTGGCAGATTCAACGACTCAAATCCCTGGATAAAATTGCGCACCACCATGCCCATGCCACGATGGTCACGGGGCAGAAAAGTAGCATCAACGCCTATATGCATGAACTCCCAGCCGCCTTTCTGATTGAGTGCAATAACCTCAGAGGTTGTACCGGCTTAGCTTCTGAGGCTTTCAATTGTGCTATCGAGAACAACACCAGCAACTATTTTATTAGTTCGCTTGCTGCAACTCGTGCTGCATCTCGGATTTGGCTTTGTCCTGTACAAGTTGTTCCAAGGCCCTAAAAATCTTTTCCATAGACGCACCTGGATCTTCGCTTTTTATTATGGAGCGGTGAGGAACCTGCCAAGGAGCCCATTGTTGGGTGCACAGGGTAGCCGTTTGGGGCTCGTAAACGGCAACTACCGGCTTTTTTAAGGCGGCTGCCAGATGGACGGCGCCGGTGTCGGGAGTCACCACGTAATCTGCACTATTAAATAGGCAGGCCCATTGGCGAAAATCGGCATTGCCGTTTAAATGAACGCGACTGGCCTCCGTATTTGAGCTCGGTGCCGCCTGCAGAAGGGCTTCGCGCAGATCTGCCGCCAGCTTAGATTCTGCAGCTCCGTAGGTGATGATGACCTCACCGCCTTGAGCATGCATTATCAAGCCGCCCACCAGGCGCACCAGATTGTTGATTGTCCAGCCCAAATTTAACCAATTGTTGTGCAATTGCAGGACAACCACAGGAGCCTTCCAGTTCCTTCTTAGTTCATTGGTTGCGCTTTCTTCCTCTGGGCTCAAGGTAAGCGTTAGAGAATCATCCTCATAGGCCATGCCCATTGCCTTGGCCAGCTCTCCCAGTTGCTGAACCTCATGCATTATGGGATGGCCCAGCGCTAGCTCCTTATTTATGTTGAAGCTCATAGAGTGGGTGAGGTAGAGCATTTTGCACATTATGGCGGTGAGGGGTCGACTGGTGTAAAAATAGCCAGCCCTGCAGGGGGCTCCTGAGGCATAGGCTAACTTATAGGTTATGGTGCGAGGAGATAAGGCTATGGCGATATCGGCGTTTAACCCCTTAAGCTCGTCGTAGAACGAGCTGGTCAACTTGTCGCGATCAGGATATGTAATAATTGTGTCCACAAAGGATTCGCCGGCCAGAACCTGCGAGGTATAACTGGGAAGTAGGGCCGTTATTTTGGCCGCAGGCGCCGACTTGCGCAAAGCCTTTAAAAAGGGAGTTGAGAGTATGAGATCGCCAATATGATCGGTGCGGATCACCAAGATCTGTTTAGCTTCAGTTAGGGGAACGGATTGCATCGCTTCTAGGCCTCAATCTCCCATAGATTCTTTCATACCGCTTACGTAATGATACTGATAGACGATTTCGCGGGCCAATTTAAAGTGCTCCGCCAGAGCGTCCAGCCAATCTAAAATAAAATAGTGGCTTTTAAGAAAGGAATGGACCCATAAGGAGATGGGATTTAGACCCATCTGTAGAGCTATGCGCAGATCACGGTATTTGCGGTAGAAGCGCACTGTGGAGTGACCGGCCATATGCATGCGCTTCTTTTGTTCCTCAAAAGTTACCGGATGCCAGTGATAGTTTATGGCGTTAGGAGCGTAGTAAATTTTTAAGCCAGCTTTAATGAGGCGATAACCCAGCTCCAAGTCTTCATGTCCATATCCTTGGAAGCTGATATCAAATTTTCCAACCTTAATGAGCAGATCGCGAGGTACGGAAGCGTTGCCGGTCAGGAAGTAATGCCAGGGCAGGAAGCGGCGGGTGGATTTGTGGCGCGAATGAGCGGCCGGATCTTGGGAGAAGAGCTGATATTCCTCTAAACTTTTCACCTGAATTTCGTTGCCAACTACAGCATTGCCTGGATGAGCTTCATGGTAGCGCAAATGTAGGGCCAAAAGATTTGGATCGGCTAAAATGTCGGCATCGGTAAAGAGCACAATCTCACCTTGGGCCTGGTCTATGCCGCGGTTGCGGGCGCCGCTACGCCCTTGGTTGGGACCGGTCAAAAGGTGGAGATTGGGGGCCCCCAGGCCGTCCACCAGTTCGGCCGTGCCATCGGTAGAACCGGAATCGCAGAGCAAAATTTCGTATTCATCGGAAGGCATGGTCTGATTTAGAAGGGTGGGCAGTACCTCCTTCAGTTTATCTGCTCTATTGAAGGTGGGGACAACTACGCTTATTTTTATGGACATGTCTTTAACGAAGCCTCGTATAAATCTTTCACAAACTCTTCTGCCTCATTCTGCTTATCCTGCTTTTCTTGGTCTCTAACTACAACCTGGCATGGAACTCTCCAAGGTTTCCAGCGGGAAACGTTGGCTTTAACATTTTTAGCTGGGAAGATCGCTATCACTGGCAGAGAGGCGGCTGCTGCTAGGTGAGCCGCCCCACCGTCTGGTGTAACCATGAACGCGCAATTTTTGAGAAAAGCGCAAAACAGGCGCAGGTCTTGAGTAGAAAAATGAGGCGCGGGCGGGTTGTAGGGGAAGGCCGTGCTAAAATCTTGGAGGAAAAGCTTTACCCATTCTTGGTCGGGTGGGGCAAAGGTGAAGATAGGTTGGATCTGTTGTCCTAGAAGCTTAATGTAGAGCTCCACCACCGGATGCAACAGGGGCCAGAAGAAGGAGAAGCGGCGGTTGTGCAGGGGGGAGTCAGTTCCCAGGGCTGGCAGGGTTGTTTGTGATTTTATGACCGTTGGTAAATTGGAGTGCCAGCGTGGCATCAGCTGGATGGCGCAGAAGGCCTTGGGGGAGGGGGCTACCGCTGGAGCGCCTTCTTTGGCAATAGAAGCATGGCCAGCTGTTTTTAAGTTGACGGTATCTTTGAAAACCTTTTGTCCAGACTCAAGCTCTGGCTGGCTGAGTTTAAAGGTTAAATCAGGAAGTTCCGAGACCGGTGGAATCTTCATTCCCAGTTCAGCCAGGAGTAGGCAGAAGCGTTCTGTTTCATGCAGCTTGTTGCTGCGACCGGGAGTGTTATTGAAGTAGACACGGTGATTGAGCTGTCTTAACAGGGACAGTGATTTTAATGGTTGGCTTATCCCGGGAAAAAATCCGCATCGGCAATTAACGCCACTTAAACGGATCGCTTCCAGGGCTTGCCCCTTTTCGGTGAAGCTGAAAATTACATCGTAAGATCTGCCCTTCAAAAATTCGGCCAGTTTGGCGGTAAAACCGGTTTCCTTAAGGTTGAAAACGGCAGTCTCGAATGTATCTTGGAAGACTGGTGCCCCGATCTGTGAAGCGATCACTGTAATTTCTGCCCAGGGGCAGGCTTTCTGCAGAAGACGCAGAGCGGGCAAGGCCAGGATGCTGTCTCCCAGCCCGTCAAGACGCACCACCGCTATCTTTTTTGCTTTAATTAGGGGAGAATCTGGGAGTAGCAGTTCCATCGCTTAAGGTTGGCAAGGCTCGTAGGCCTCAATCGCTCCCAAAATGCGCTGGGCCGCTCCCACATGAGGCGCATACAGGCGGCTAAATTCGCTCTTTTGGTAGGCTAGTTGTTTGGGATGGTTTAAAAGCTGAATAGCTGTCTCCGCTATGCCGGCTGGAGTCACAACATTGATAATTTCTGGTATTATGTCTTTTTGGGCCAGAATATTAGGTTGGGAAACGTACAAATCTAGTTTGCGTTGCATAGAGCTTAAAAGCATACCTTTTACAAATCGCCCTCCGGGTATCCAGTCTAAAAGGCCCAAAAGGCCGGTAACAGGTATGTATTCGGGACGATTCATAGGCACGAATACCAGCTGAGGTACGCCCAAAGAAGCCGCTTCCGCAGTTTTAGTACCTGGAATGCTTATGGCTAGCTGCGAGCTGCTGATTCTGGGCAGGCGGTTTTGACGAATCAGATCTATGGAGATGCCTTCTGCAGTCAGGGTATCGCCTACCAAACGGCCTTTGAGGCCTCCCAGGGCAGGGTGTGGGGGGGTGGTCAGAGCTTTGGCCAAACGATAGGGCTCGATAAAGGGTGAGATGATCATCTGGAAGCGGAGGTTAGGATCTTTCTGCAACATAAGTTTAGCCGTTTCCAAGAAGAAGGGAGCTAGATTGCTTAGCTCTATGTAACGGCTACCAGGCAGAAAGGAAATCAAATTGTCATGGTGCTCTGGCAACTTTCCATCGTGCCGGGCCAGATACGCTTCCATGCTCATGCGTACATCGTCAACCACCAGATCTCCCACGACCGTGGTCTTATCCAAGGGAATTTTATGGGCTCTAAGCCAATCGTAGTGGCCCTCATCCTTTATGAAATACCCGGCAAAGGCCCAGTCCCACCAGCGGCGGCCCCATTGGTAGGACCAAGCTGGAATTTTCCATCTCCAAAGCAGTAAAGCGCTGTACATGAGATCCCCACCCAAATGCAAAAGCACGCTGTTGCGCTGCTCTTGGGCGCTGAGGCGGAACAGCTTCAAGTAATCGGAGGCGGGAATGATCTCCAAATCTTCAAGGTTTTCCGTAAGTACTCGGCTCTCTGCACCTGTGGCGAAAGGACAGGGGAGCAGAATAACCTTGATCTGGCACTTAGGCCAGCGTTGGCGTACGCTGGCAGCAATGGGCTTGAGCCAGCCGGCAATTTCTCCTGGGCTATTGGCGGCGATATATAAGCAGTGAGGAATAGGCATTAAGGGCATCTCCCTTGAGGCTGCCGGTCTTGCTTTCGTGTTGGATATACAGAAAATAGCCCTAGCCGCCTCGCTTTAATTCTTGCGTTGTGGTTTTACAGAATAACTGGAAATCCCCCCACCGGTAAGCGCCTTAGATTGGTAGAAGGGCGCCTGATCCGGTATTATGCTTTCGCCGAGCGGACTACGCTTAGTGGAAGGTGAGGTGAGGCAGCTGGGTAACCGCGGCGCCCGGAGAGTAATTAAGTTATTGGGACGATTCTTTCGCCATAGTCTGGCTTTTGAGGATTATCTCGGTGGTTGAGTGACCGGGAATAAGACTTGCCAGGACGATGCGACCGCCGAAGCTCTTGACCAGCGAGCTTTCAGGCAGATCGTCCATCTTGTAGTCACCACCTTTCACATGTACATCTGGGCGCAGTTTCTCCAAAAGGGCCATGGGAGTATCTTCATCAAAGATAACCACCATGTCCACACATTCCAGGGCGGCCAGAAGCTGGGCGCGCTCATTATGGCTGTTGATGGGACGGGAAGGGCCCTTGAGTCTTTTTACCGAGCTGTCGGAATTTAAGCCGACAATTAAGAGATCGCCTTCACGCCTGGCGGCTAGAAGGGTGTTGATATGGCCCACGTGCAGAATGTCGAAGCAACCGTTGGTAAAGACGATTTGGGGGGGATTGGGAGCATGGCGCAGATTTTCCACGCGGGCGGCGGCTTCCTCGGCAGTCAATATCTTGCGGCTAGGATCTAGTTGGCCGCAACTTTTTTTCATCTGTAGGGAGTCCAAGAGTTCGCTACAGCTAACGGTGGCCGTACCAACCTTGCGCACCACCACGGCGGCCGCCTGAGAGGCCAGGTTCATGGCTTGGAATATGGGCACCTGGCAGGCAGCGCCTAAAGCCATTACCGACAGCACGGTGTCGCCCGCACCGCTAACATCGTAAACTTGCGAGGCCAGGGCTGGAACCTTGATGGTAGGTTCACCTTTTCTGAAGAGGGCCATTCCGCGCTCACCTAAGGTGATCAAAACATTCTTAAGCTGTAGATCATCCAGAAGGAAGCGGCCTGCTTGTTCCAAGCCGACATCGGTGGCTGTGTTGAAGCCGGAGGCCTCTTTGGCTTCTTTAGCGTTGAGGGTGATAAGATCGCAGCCTAAGTAGCGTTTAAGTTTAGTAGGCTTAGGACCGGCAACAATGGGAGTCCCATCGAAAATCTTTATAAGTTCCTGGAGGTGATCGCCCCACAAAAGTCCTTTGTCGTAATCGGAGATAACCAAGGCGTCGTAATCGGCTCGGTGATTCTTGGCCCAATGCAGAATCTTGTTCCAGGCAGCTTCACCTATGGCGCAACGAGTTTCCAGATCGGCTCTGACCACCTGCTGATTGTTCGCTATAATGCGCGTCTTCATAATGGTGGGATAATCTTCATCGACTATGAGGCCCCCCAAGCCGATGCCCTGGCGGTTCAGCATAAGACGCAGACGGCGACCTATACTGTCGGCTCCAACCACTCCCAACATATCTACTTCGGCACCTAAAGTCTTAAGATTGGCTACTACATTGGCCGCACCGCCCAGCGTGTAAGAGTGATGGGCTATGTCTACAACTGGTACTGGCGCCTCGGGGCTTATGCGAGAAACTGTACCCCACACCCAGTAGTCCAGCATAAGATCGCCGACAACCAGAAGCCGCCGACCTCTGAAAGAGCGGCATATTGCCAAAGCCTGTTCATATTCGATTAAATTCATTTTTTTCTATCCTCAAACCACCAGCTCATATCCGCAAGCTTATTACGGCGCCTTCTGCGTTATTGCCCAAACTACTTCAAAATTTTAGAAAAATCGTGGTAAGGAGGGGAGCAGTTGGAGTAAAGTCTGGTCAGATAGGATATAGGCGGGAGAACAAGCTTTTTGGGGCAAATAGAACGCGGGGGTGTTTAGCTTGTTTATAAAAATTTTTAACTTATAATGGAGTGGTCTGGAAATTTGGAGGTCTGTGGATGTGCTGAAAAGCTTTTTCCTTGGAGAAGATAATAAGGCTAATATATTTATAAATGCCATTATTGCATTTGCAGCTACACTGATCGCTTCGGTATTGAATTTGCACCATGGGCATGAAATTATGATTGACGATTTCTGCCAGTACATTATGCAGGCCGGAGCACTTCTGAATGGTTCTATAGATGATTTTATCAAGGCCAATAGCTATATAATTTCTCATTCTTGGATGGGAATGGGAATGACAGTTTATCCGTGGGGATTCCCCTTGATGATAGCTGTTGTTATGAAACTTGGGGGTGGGTTTATGCAGTGGAAAATGATAGGAGTGCTGTGTTTGTGTTTGTGTGCAGTCTTTGTGTATCTGCTGGCTCTCAAACGCAGTAACCGTTGGATAGCTTTGCTGGCTGCGTTGTTTGTTGCCTTTGATTATGAATTAGTCGTAACGGCTGCTAATAGGATTTTATCCGACATTCCGTACTGCATGCTTACTCTATTAGGCCTTTATTCCATGGAACTTATGGGGCGGGCAGAAACGCGAAAGCGGGAGTATGTGTATGCTGCGATCTTAGGATTCTCTGCTTCGTACGCTTCAGAAACTCGTTCGAATGGTTACCTAATTATGGCGACTTTTATCTGCGCGGTCGGCTTGGCCATGCTGGCGGACAGATTTAAAAAGTTTGAATGGCTTAAGCAGGTGCAGTGGCGCGTTCATGCGGGACCTTTCCTAACGGCCTGGGGCGTTTATTTAGCGGTTGTATTATCGTTTAGATTGTTATTCCCAGGTAATTTTGGCTCGTTCTATATGTTCCAAAAATTCAGCGTGTATAACATTGTTACAATAAGCGATATAAATTTCTGGTCAATAAGGAATAATCTGTTCTTATCGGTCGATGAAAACGCAACATATGTTATTTACGCAGCGTTTGTACTTTTATTTTTGTGTGGCTGTGCCTACAAATTTTACCAAAATTTTATAATGCTCTTCTACTGTGCAGGCACCTTTTGCCTGTACATGATCTGGCAATATCTCGATGATAACAGTGCCAGGCTTTTATACTCATTAGCTCTGTGCATGATACCTGTTGCTGTCAGTGGTTTGAATTGGTTGCGAGAACAAAAAGATATCAACTATAAACTGGCCGTTGTGGCTGCTTCTGTTGTCCTTTTTATAGCAATGTTGAGAGTTTTTGGTGATGGTTACAAGAATGTGTGTGTAAATCAAAGAGAATGTGCGGTAGGGGCTTTCACAAACGATTCTTTGGGACTTTACGATTACATAAAACAACATACCAAGGAAAGTGACGTAATATTGTTTGAAAAACCTAGGCTGCTGTATTGGTGCACTGGCAGGTTGTGTTTTTTACCGCAGAGTTTTTACGGTAATCTTGTGGAGATTCCCAAGGCCGATTATTTGTTGACGATTCAAGGATTCCCGTGCTCTATGTCTTTTTTGAACAATTTTGCTTACGCCGAAAAATTTTTGGAGGTGAACTGTCACTGTCGATTGCAGCAGTGTTATGCAAATGCTACTTACACGATGTGGAAAGTAATCGTCGAGTCAGAGTCGCCGCAGGTTCCAAAGTAAGTCGGAATTGCCACCACTATTTAGAACGTTATTATTTATTTATGTCACCTCATGTGTTTTTTGAATGACAGCATGTTGTATATCAGCTCACTTATGGAGGTACTAGCCGTATGAAATATATTCAGCTGAAAGAATGTTGTTGCAATTACGTAAGTTATCTGCACAACAAGTTCCGTGCCATAAATGGCGTCAGTCGGATGCTAGTCATGTTTTTTATGCTTTCCTCGTTCATCGTGCTAGCTGCCTCAGGTTGCTCCGGTAATGATCACTCCGAGTACCACGGTGGCCAACACGACAGCCCGGTTCTGGTTAGCCTGAGCCTAACTCCCGGGTCCGGAGTCCTAGCCCCCGGAGAAACGTTACAATTTAGCGTTCGAACCTGTTACGATGATGGTTACTCCAAAGATGTTACTAACCAGGCTCGATGGGATGTTTCTTCAGCCGATTTGGCCAACGTAGATAAAGGCTTGGTAAGCGCCCTGGCTCCCGGTACGGTTACTGTTACGGCTTCATTTGGCGGGCTCAGTGCCCAGGCCGAAATTACCATCACCGGTGCCACCCCCGTTGGCTTGACCATAAGCCCCGAATCTGGGGTTCTCGCTTCCCAAGAGACGTTGCAGCTGAGCGCCCGGGCTGCTTACAACGATGGGACCTCCCAGGACGTTACCGAACAAGCACAATGGAAAGTCTCCGACACGACTATCGCCGATGTAGATAAAGGCCTGGTAAGTGCTCTGGCTTCCGGTACGGTTACCGTTACGGCTTCATTTGGCGAGCTCAGTGCTCAGGCCGAAATTACCATTACCGATGCCGATTTAGTTTCCATCACTCTCGACAAAACCGAGCTTAACTTACTAGCCTACCAATCCGACACCTTGAGCGCTTCGGCTAATTACAGTGACGGAACCAGTGTTAATATCGACGCCGTCGCAGAATGGACGAGCTCATCTGACGACATAGCCACGGTCAGTCGAGAAAGTACCGAAGCCGGAACTACAGTCACAGTCCAAGGTCTCGCACCGGGAACGGCCGTGATTACTGCAGCATATAAAGGCCAAACCGCACAGTGTCAAGCTACAATCAGCGATAATCCAATTGTTGCCTTGGAGGTTAGTCCGGAAAGCAGAACTGTGGTTCTCGTAGGCGAGACTATTAAACTGAAGGCTATGGCTACGTTTAGTGATCAAACCAAAGCCGATGTTAGCAGCACCGCGGAATGGACATCAAACGACCCCGGTAAAGCTACCGTCGACAAAGGCACGGTTACTGGAGTTGAGGAAGGCGATGATTTAGTAGCCATAACCGCTAAAGCCGGCGGTCTGGAAGCCTCTGTAGATGTTAAGGTAGGCTACAGTTATATTATATTAAACGGCGTCTCCGAAGATGTACCCGATTTGGAGAAGTATCTGGGATACAAGGTTGAGCAAGACGATCAAGGCAATTATCATATTTACCGAAACGACAGCGAAGTAACTGAGCTGGAGATTCCTGCTACTTTCGAATATGAAAACGTGCCTTACTGTGTTTCCGGGTTGGACAAAGAAGCTTTGCATTACTGTGTGAGCCTGCAGTCAGTAACCCTTCCCGAAACTGCCTCGTATGTTGGTGTAAGTTGTTTTAATGGGTGTACGCAGCTAAAATCGGTGAAAATGTCCGATATAGTCAACTATATCGGAGAATATGCTTTCAGCGGTTGCTCATCGCTGAATAATTTGACCTTACCCAGCGATATCACATATATTTTGGAAAACACCTTCGAAAATTGCAGCAGCCTAACATCGATTAGTGTTCCTTCCATGGTAACCTCAATCGGAAAGTATGCTTTCGTTGGTTGTGAGAATCTGGAGACAGTTGAGTTGCCCGCAAGCCTGGAATCGCTCGACGAAGGCACCTTTGAATCGTGTAGTAGCTTGAAGACGGTTGAGCTACCCCAAAACTTGAAATCACTTGGCGAAGGCGCCTTTAAATTATGCAGCAGCTTGGAGACCGTGAATATTCCTGCCAAGGTTACCGCCATTCCTAAAGAACTGTTCGCTAATTGCGATAATCTGCAGACAGTAACACTGTATATGGGGACGGAAGAGGCTCCCGCCGTCTTGACTTCCATCGGCCCAGGTGCCTTTCTGGAGTGCAAAAATCTATTCAAAAATCTAGAAAGTGTTGCGATTCCAGCTACCGTGACTTCTATAGGTGATCAGGCTTTCAAAGGCTGCTCAAGCATAACGGAGCTGATCGTTCCCGACGATGTTGATCCCATTGGCGATGAAGCTTTTGCGGATGTGAGTCATATCACTTACCACGGTAAGGCCTCAGGACAACTTTGGGGCGCCAATGGGATGAATTAATAAGCAGCTGCGTTGCTTATGTTCAGCCTGTCCGCCGATGAAAGCCGGGGATGGGCTGCTCGACGCGCTTATGGTGCTACTCGAAACAAGCTTTTCTGCACCAGACGTAGCAGATATTTTGAGTAGCCTCTGCTTTTAATCGACGATGACTATTGTCCCAGCCAAGTCGAAAACGCTATGCAAGCTTATTGCGCTCTATGAGCGCGGATATTGTCAGGGAATTAAGGTAAAAATAGAGATTGAAAGATATGTTGAAAAAATTCTTTCTTGGTGAAGATAACAAATTTAATATCTCTGTTAACGCTGTTATTTTGTTTTTAATAACGTTTATTGGTGCTTCATTAAATTTAAATTATGGACACGAGTGCATAAACGATGATTACTGTCTGTACATTGGACAGGCAGCGGCACTAGTCAACGGTTCGCTAGACAGTTTTATTAAGGATAATGCTTACATAACTTCTCATTCTTGGATGGGCATGAGTCAGGTTGTGGCCTCCTGGGGATTCCCTTTGATGCTGGCCGCCGTTATGAAATTGGGGGGAGGATTTATGCAGTTTAAGATGATCGGAGTGGTGAGCTTATGCTTTTGCGTGATTCTCGTCTATCTTCTGTCGTTGAGGCGCAGCAACAGATGGACAGCCTTCACCGCTGCTATGTTTGTTGCTCTCAGTGCAGAACTTATTGTTGATACGTCAAACAAGGTATTGTCCGACATCCCCTACTGCATGTTTGCTTTGTTAGGTCTTTATATTGTGGATCTTTTGGGAAGTGCGCCGACTATAAAGTACGAGTATATTTATGCTACGCTCTTGGGGATATGTGCAGCTTGTGCTTCAGAGGTTCGTTCCAATGGGCACTTTATAATCCTTACGTTCGCCTGTTTGGCTTTGGTGGCACTGCTGTCTGACAAATACCGTTGCTTCGGTTGCTTTAAAAACCCTCAATGGAACGTGCATTTGGGGCCTTCTGCTGTTGCCATTGCTGTCTATGTGATGTGTCTTTCAGTTATCAGGGTTACACTTCCCTCCAACTTTGGATCATTTCACATGTTTAGTAAATTTAGCATATCTAGTGTTTCTTTTTTTTGCGAACAAAATTTTTGGGCAATGAAGCAAACGCTTTTTCAGTCGGTTGATGGGGTGGCCTCGTATCTGATTTATGCTGCTTTTATGTATTTAGTTTTATATGGATATGTTTATGTATTTCGTAAAAACAGTTCTCTATTCATCTACTGTGTAACTTCATTCGCTCTATATATGGTTTGGCAGTATTTCGAAGGCGCAAGATACCTGTATTCCGTTATGTTAGCGTTACTCCCAGTGGCAGCTTCTGGCTTCAATGAAATGCGGGAACATCGTAGCAGGTATTGCCGGGTAATAGCCATGGGCGCTTGGGCGGTTATAGGTTTTTACTTTTTGTGGATTGCTGGTGATTGCTATCAAAATGTTATTGTTAACCATAGGGAATGTGATCATGGTCCTTTAACGGCAGATTCTATTGATATACACCAGTACATAAGAGCCAACACTTCGAAAACGGATATTTTCTTTTACGAAAAACCTAGGATACTTTATTTGTTTACGGAGCGGTTGGGCTTTATGCCTAAGGTGCCTCCGAACGAGCCGGAAAGTGTTTCGTGCATACCTCTTGCCAACTATGTAATGACATCAAGATACTTACCTGGTTCATGTCTTCTTGAGAGGGACATCGAAGCTAACATAGTGAACGCCTACTTGGAGAAGAAGTATAATTGCACGCTCAAGCAATGTTATAGGAATGCATCTTACAAAATATGGAAGGTTGTACCTGTTGCAAATTCCCAAAATTCTGCCCATTGAGGGGCGTGGCAGTTTTGTTTATGCTGTGCGGCCATTGCTAAAACGTTCATTAGCTGTAGGTGAGCAGGCCGCCGTTGTTTGGGAGAGGTTGGTTGTCTGAAAATTGAACGTATGTGCAGGGCGGTAGATATGTTGAAGGACTTTTTTAAAAATAGTAAGGTTAGCACTTTTGTTAGTGCTTTGTTTGTCTTTTTCGTAGCATTTATCGGATCGCTTATAAATCTGCACTATGGCCACGATTACATCAATGATGATTTCAGCCAGTACATTATGCAAGCTGCTGCCTTAATAGATGGATCCAGCTCTATAGAGAGCTTCATTAAGGCCAACGATTACATTATTTCTCATTCATGGGTTGGTTTGGGATTTACAGTATATCCATGGGGCTTTCCGCTTATATTGGCCGCTGTCATGAAGTTCGGCGGGGGATTTATGCAACTGAAAATGATAGAGGTTGTAAGTTTTTGCGGCTGTGCTGTCATCGTGTACTTGCTGGCCTTGAAACGTGGCAATCGGTGGACCGCTCTGGTGGCAGCCTTGTTTGTTGCTTTTAATTATGAATTTACCGTTAAGGCTGTCAACAGAATCCTGTCAGATTTGCCGTACTGCCTGTTTACCTTGCTTAGCATTTATTTTATGGAATCAATGGGGGAGGCCGAAACAAAAAGGAAGGAGTATATCTATGCGGTGCTCTTGGGGCTATCGGTTGCCTATGCTTGCGAGATACGCTCCAACGGATACATGCTGGTTGCAACGTTTTTCTGCGCTGTCTGTGTGGCATCGCTTGTTAACAGATATAAGTTTGAATGTCTCAAAAAAATACGTTGGAATGTTCATCTAGGGCCCTCTCTGATCTTTTTTGTCGTATGTGCAGTCGGTATTTTTACCTTTAGAGCAACGTTACCCGGAAATTTAGGTTCGCTTTACATGTTTGAAAAATTCCGTGTGTTTAACATCGCTCCTATGGGTGAAATAAATTTCTGGAGTATGAAAGACATATTATTCCATTCCACAGATAAAGTTGTTTTATATATTCTTTATGCTGCATTTATTGCACTATTTTTATATGGGTGCATATATTCATTTCAGAAGAATTTCATTGTGCTGTTCTACAGTATTAGCACATTTGGCCTGTATATGATATGGCAATATATAGATCTTGATGGAGTCCGTCTGCTGTATTCCGTTATTTTGCTCTCAGTGCCGGTGGCTTCCGGAGGATTTGAAATTATAAGAGAGCACAAGGGGTACAGGGTGGCAGTGTTTGCTACCTGTGTTCTTTTGGCGTTTTCGGCATTAGACATATTTGCCAGCGGTTATAAGAATATCTACACTGACCATAGGAATTTTGGAGTGGGGGCTTTTACCAAGGATTCTTTGGAAGTTTACGAATATATAAGAACTAATACGAAGCAAGAAGATATCATCTTTTTCGAAAAACCTAGATTGATCTATCTCTATACCGGTCGATTGGGTTTTATGCCCCAGAATTTTTTTAATGAACTTGACAAAATAGCTAAAGTTGATTATGTCCTTACTTCCAGAGAGTTTAAGCCAGATGTGCAGTTTGCTCAATTATTCAAGGAGGGGGTGATCAACAAACTTTTAAATGAAAAATATAATGTGATTTTAGAAAAACGATATGAAAATGCTACCTATGTGTTGTGGAAAGTGGTGCCGTGTGGGCGGTCTAAAGCTGCAGGAAGCTGATGGGAACGGCAGCTATGTTGATTTTACAGCCTTGAGTGCAAATATTGTCCGGAAGGGGGAGGAGCTTGAATTAAGGTAGAAGAACCGCTCGATTGTTGATTGAGCAGTGATGCAAGAGAGGTAGTGGCGGAGTATGAACAAGCGGATGCTGGTTGGCTGGGTGTTGTGCCTAGTTGCGGGGATCTGCCTTAGTACGAGTGCTGGGCAGGCAGCGGATGTCGATGAGGGAATTCTGGTCAGGCCAGGAAATAGTGCCCGTTCGTTTGGAGTTCTTGGAAATGAGCTTTTGGCACAGCAAGATTCTACCGGCCGGGAGCGCAAGGAACGCAAGAATTTCAGCTCTAAGTCTAGTCGTGAGGAAGTTGAACCTGCTAGCTCTCAAGTAGAAGGCAGCTCGGATAACTCTACCGGTAAGGAGCGCAAGGAACGTAAGAATTTCGTTTCAAAGTCCCAGAAAGAGAAGCAGGAGCAGGATGCTGCTTCCAGTTATGCGGAAGTCGAGTTCATTAAATCCGAAGATGGTTACTGGAACGCTCGTTGCGTCAATGCGCCGCTTTTTACCGATGGCGGTTCGGTCAATTCGGTTATGAACGAAAATAAACGCAGTCACCGGGCCAAGCCTTTGCGTACCAGTCCTGTGCGTACAGATGATGTAGAAATAGTCGGCGGTAAGTCCACGGAAATTACCGGACTCGGTGGTAAGGCAGGTAGTGAAGATAAGTCAGAGGGCTCTGATAGGTAGTTTGCGCCTGCTTTGACTTGAAGGCCGCCCCAAGTTTTTGGTGGGGAGCGGCCTTTTTCGCGTTTTGCGCTGATTTTTAGAAATCTGTAAAAGATTTTGAGTAGATAAACTTGTTCAGAAATGGGCACACCGTATCTTAACAGATAAAGTAATGGGGGGCATAGCGGTTTTGATAATTTTTATTTGAGGAGATTAGTTGTATGGATGATGGCAGTTTAGGTATGGAGATGGGGAGCGATGCAGGAGCTTTTCCCTGGCAGGCTTGTCTAGTGCAGCTCAGTGGTGGGACCGTGGCTGGAATGGCGGTAGGATACGCTCTCAAGGCAGCCATACGTATGGCTTTGATGATTCTAGGTTCCGTTCTTTTGTTACTGGGACTGCTTGCTTATGCCGGATTTATCACCGTTAACTGGGAAGTAGTGGGAGGAAGCATTGAAACGGGAACCAGGGTCGCTGAAAATGTGGTGCGTGACATGATCTCCCAGATTTCTTCTTCGTTGGTTGGATTCACCGCCGGACTTATAGGTGGTTGGAGGTTAAAGCGTTAATTTTTGGTCGTATTCACTGAAATATGTCTTCATTGGAGATGATTTCGGCTAGAATTCAGGGCCTAGTTGTAATATACTAGCGTTGTCGGTTTGGTTATTTTCTGTTGTCCGCCCCGTCGAGCTACCTGGGCTTACGCAAGGGTGGATAGTTGGCTTTTAGTTGGAGGCGTGCCTTGGGAGAGGAACTTTCTAGAGCTTTCACGTTTATGCGCGAGGATCGGCAGGCTTTAGGTAAACTGCTCATTTGTTTTATCGGTATGGTTGTGCCGTTAATCGGTTGGATTCCTGTGCTGGGATACTGCGTCACTTTATTCCGAAATTGCATAGAGGAAAAGGAAGATGACAGGGTTCTGCCCACCTGGGAAGAGTTTGGTAATTACTTTTTCAAGGGTGTTTCTCTTGCGGCTGGTTTAGCGCTTTATGTTATTGTTATGATTGTTGTGGTCGGTGGTGTGTCCATCGTGTCTGTGCTGCCGGCAGGGGCTGTTATGGGGGAGGGTATGGGCATGTCCATAGTTTCCACTGCAGTCTTCTTTGTTGTAAGTTTTCTGAGTTTCGCTGTTCTTGGAAGTGTCTGTAGTTGGTTCAGCCAAACTTTGGAAGTGAGCAGTTGCTTCAAATTTTACGACGTGGGTAGTCGCATTTTTGGTTTGGGCGTACCCTATTACGCTCTGTGTGCGGCTTCGGCGTGTGTAAGTGCGGTTGGCTTTTTCTTGTACAGTTCCATCGGTGGTGCTGTAGGTTGGGCAGTAATGTGCTGTTTATTCACCTATGCGCTCATCGCTTGCACTTATGGTTCCGCTCGCATAGTTAATGATATTTATCATCCAGTTTTGACCGATCCGACCGATATCCATATTGATCTGGATAGTGTTCCTTCCAGTACTGAAGATGCCATGGCTGGTACAGATGAGTATGGTAACGATAAGCACGTGGCTCGTTCTGCTTCACACTGGGCCACTCATCGTCCCGACACCAGTTTAACCTGGTCGACCGATTCTGATAAGGCTATAGAGGAGTAATCTTTCGTTTTTAACGTTGTCTAATCTTCTTAGAAGCCGGCACGGGGTAGGCCGCTTGAACAGGTAAAAATTCCGCTCTTTTCCGCGCATTAGTAGAAAAGGGCGGAGTTTTGTTTTGGGGGAAAACTCGAAATAGTTGCCTGCTGGAGCCAATTTGTGCTAAAATGTGACTAGACGGGTTCCTGGAACCTGTTCTGGCGGTTTGGTAGTTTGAGGCATGCCGCACAAAATAATTGGGGGTGTTCCGGTTTCGACGGGGAGATGTTCTACCATTAGTTGCGAGTCGAGTTCTTCGAAAGCTCGTAAAAAAGTCGAAATTTTCAAACATTAACTGCCGAAGATAATTTGGCTCTCGCCGCCTAGTGCGGCGCGTCTGCTCACCTTCGTCGGCGGAGGTGTACCAGGCGTTAACCACGCCGTCTACCCATTGGCCGCTCGTCTCTCGGCTGCCTAGGGAAAACACCAGAGGGTGTGGTTTGCGGGAATCCTGCTAAAGGGAGTCCCGGTAAACCGAGATAAAATCTTTAGCTACACTCGTAGAGGCTATTTGGGGGGCCTTTTCGGACGCGGGTTCGACTCCCGCCACCTCCACCATAAGAGCGCGGTGATTTTCTAGAATTGCCGTGCTTTGTTTTTTGGCCGTGACGATCGAGCAGGCGAGGCCGATGGTTTATCTGCGTTGCTGGATGACGATAGATGAACAAGAAGGTAAGCTTATCGTCAAATTGGACTTTGAGGAGAAGCAAAAATATGAAAAACGTTGATGCGGACAAAAAATAGGACTCACTTAGAGCTCCAAAAGGAGCTAACAATGTATTCACGAGAATAACCGGAAATCAGCAAAATAGGATAAACAACTGTGGAGGATTATACTACGAAAGACTTAGGAGCAAAGGCATTTTCTTATGGGTATGCATCTCCGGTATTAATGGCCGCAACGTACAATGATGATGGCACAGTCAATGTGATGAATCTGCATGAGGTAGCAAGAACTAATGCCGGAGATCTGGTATGTTGTATTGGTAAACCGAAGAAGACTCATTAGAATATTGAAAAGAGAAGGGCATTTACCCTTACTCTTGCCAGTGAATCATTGATGAAGGAAATTGACTATCTCGGCACAGTCTCCGGATATAAGGTTCCCGATAAGTTTGAAAGGACTGGTTTAAAGGCCGTACAGAGCAAGCATGTTGATGCGCCCATCATTGTGGGTAGTCCTGTGGTTATAGAATGTGAACTTATCGAGTTTATTGAGTCAGGACGCTTCACGACAGTGCTTGCCAAAGTAGTAAATATAGCAGCAGATGAATCTGTGTTAGGTGAAGACGGTAAGATCGATACAGGGAAGATAGGGATGATCTTCTACGAATCTTTCAGCAATAGTTATTACAGACTTGGTGAGAAGGTTGGAAGGGCGTGGAGCGAAGGAAAGGTGTTTATGAGATAACAAATTCCATTTTGTCAGCGCACCTAATCGTTCAAAATTTATCCTCTTTAGCCATTTGCTCCTCTTATTTTGTTGATTTTTAATTATAGGTATAGTATGAAATTGTCGATAATATTTGAAGAAAAACCTAAAAGTTGGGGATTGAGGGGAGACCCATATTTTTGGGATTACTTAAAAAAACTCTCCGATAATATAGATATTATTTCTGCTGATGAACTGGAAAGATGGATAAAAGGGGTATACTTCTCGCTTTCAGGCAAGATTATGACCGACAAAGACGATGATTCCGCTGTAATAGAGCAGTTTGCTCATGGAGGAATGAGCTCCGGTTGTATTTGTGGTAAATGGTGGATGGAAGAAGGAATTCCATTGCTGAAAAGCAGGTTGACTGCGCTTCGACAAATTCAAGGTTTTCGGTGTACCTAATTGTTCAAATATCCCGTTGAAAGGCTATTGCAGTCAACAATTTTTAGAATGAAAAAACAATGAATACAAGTGACTATACCATCCGTTTAGAACGCCCAGAGGACTATGGAGAAGTTGAAAACTTAATTCGGGAATCATTCTGGAACGTATACCGTCCGGGGTGCAGTGAACATTATGTGATACATATGCTCCGGGATAATGCAGCTTTTGTTAAAGAACTTGATTTCGTTATGGAACAAGATGGAAAATTGATTGGACAAAATATGTTCATGAAAACCATTATCAATGCTGACGACGGCAAAATTGTCCCTGTACTAACAATGGGACCGATCTGCATTACACCGAAACTTCAACGCGAGGGATATGGCAAAGCTTTGCTCGATTATTCTCTGCAGAAAGCGGCAGAACTAGTTTTTGGAGCTGTTCTGTTTGAGGGCAATATCGGTTTTTACGGTAAAAGCGGATTTAAATATGCCCGTGAGTTCGGTATTCGTTACCACGACTTACCAGAAGATGCAGATGATTCGTTCTTCCTTTGCAAAGAACTGATTCCTGGGTACCTCAGTGGCATCACTGGTGTTTATCAAACTCCACATGGTTATTATGTGGATGATTCTGATGTGGATATATTCGACAAGGGCTTCCCGCCCAAGCAGAAGCTGCGACTTCCAGGACAAATATTCTAAACGTAACAAAATATGTCTGTTCGAACTTCATGTTATTGCATGTGAATTGAAAAGTTGGAGGGTTCGCGGATCGTAAAACGGAGACAATCTTGTATGGAAATCACAAGAAGGATATATCGCGATTTGTTGGAGCTTAAACAATGGATGCTGTTGCATATATTCACGGGAAGAATGGCAGTGCAGAAGAATCTGAACACTACAGGTCACTGTTTCCCTCTTGTAAAGTAATCGGAATAGACTATAAAGGATTTACACCATGGGAAGTTGGAAGAGAAATACGTGAAGAAATAGCAAAATTGAGGGCAAACTATAACAGGGTTACTCTGATTGCCAACAGCATCGGTGCGTATTTCTCTATGAATGCAGATATAGAAAAAAGTATTGTTCACGCCTATTTTGTTTCTCCCATTGTTGATATGGAACAACTTATAATCAACATGATGGTCTGGGCGGGCGTAACGGAATCGGAACTGCAGAAAAAAGGTGTCATCCATACGGATTTTGGTGAAGACTTATCATGGGAATACCTTTGCTATGTACGGAAACATCCTGTTAGTTGGAACGTTCCAACCGATATCCTTTATGGAAACGGAGATCACCTGACATCTATTGATACTATAACTGCCTTTGTTCAGAAACACCACGCGATTCTTTCCGTCATGGAAAATGGTGAGCACTGGTTTCATACAGATGTGCAGATGCAGTTCCTCGATAACTGGCTTAAGAGAAAAATTGGATGGTTGGCATAACAGAAGAGGCAAGGGATGATAATGCGTGAAGCAGAGAAGAATGATCAGACACTCTTGAAGGAAACGAATCCGGTTTTCAACACAGCGAAGACGACGCTGTTTCAGATGGCACGGAACGGCAATCCCTATGCCGCTGCGATCGTGGAGAAAATGGGACTGACAGAGGATACGCAGAAGAGCAAATCCTTCAGCATGAGTCCGGAAGAAGAGATCACCTTCCGCATTGTTGTGGAAACACGATATCAAACGATGGGGAGGCTAGCTCGGGAATCGGGATCCCCTGTACTTGTCGACCTGCCCTGCGGATATACGCCGAGGGCGATCGAAACCGCAGAGCAGGGCAGGGAATATATCGGGATGGATCTGCCGGCCGTGATCTCAGATATGAGCGGCATCATTCCTTCGCTGCTTGACAGAAAGAAACAGGATCTTGTCCAATTTTACGCTGTGGATGCGACGAACCTCCAGTCGATGGAAAAAGCCCTCAGAGACATCAAAGGGAACCTCTGCATCAATACGGAGGGACTGCTGATGTATTTTTCCAACGCGGAGATTCATTCTTGCCTGGACAATATCAAAAAGCTGCTGGACAGCCACGGCGGCTGCTGGATTACGGCGGATCCGGAAATCGAACCGGAGCATAAGCGGATACGGAAAGCGATCGGGCCCGATGTTTCCGAACAGAACGCGCATCTTATTTTACAGGAAAAAGCGGATGTGAGCGGTCCGCAGAACATTATGATGGTTCGCTTTGGGCATGAGGCGGAAGATATCCGAAGGGTGCAGGATGTTCTTTTGGAGCACGGACTGAAAGCGGAACGGATCCGGATTGCCAGCTGGATTGCGGGAACGAAGTCCTTTTCACGGCTGGACACGGAACAGAGAAAGGCCGTGCTGAAAGCTATTGAAGACGTCGCTTTCTGGAAGATTGTTTCCGCCGGATCAACCGATAACAGGGCAGAGGCGGGGCTCTGTTTCGCGATTTACGATGAACTTACCGGTGATGTGCTTGAACTGCGGATTACGGGTCGACTGGATTCATTGACAGCGCCGCAGCTGTTGGAAGTGTATGAGAAGCAGAAAGCGGTCGGCGAGATCCGGAAAGTACAGATTGACTGCAATGCTTTGGACTATATTTCTTCCGCGGGACTGCGGGTTTTACTTGTTATGCAGAAGAAAAGCAAAGAAGGGGTGAACATAAGCGGTGTTAATGACACGGTGAGGGAGATTCTGGATCAGGCCGGGTTCAGCGAGCTTAGGAACGTTAAATAGAGTGATGGTTGGCAGGGTAGGCGATGGATATTTAAACGGCTTCGATTAAGTTGCTATCATGAAGTTTAAGAGCCGCAATAGTGCTGATGATGTTTGACCAAAAGTAGTTCGCGAGTAGGTGCAACATGTTGAATTGTTTAGCAGTTGGTTTGGGAGGCTTTTTGGGTTCTGTTGCTAGGTATCTCCTGGGAATGATGCTGGCCAGAGAGAGTTGCGCTTTCCCGTTTGGTACGTTGGTCATAAATGTGAGCGGAGCATTTTTGATCGGAATAATTGCAGCGCTGTCTCTGAAGAATCCGAACATCGATCCGCGCCTTGTTCTAATGATTAAGGTGGGGCTCTGTGGTGGATTCACTACCTTCTCAACCTTTTCACTGGAAATGCTAAATCTGCTGGAAATTGGCTCGTACTGTTGGGCTGTGGTGTATGCTCTATGTAGTGTACTTATGTGTGTAACTGCAACATATACTGCGCAACTACTCATAAGATAGGCGTGTTGAACGCCCAGTTACAGCTCATCCATCATCAAAAAATCCGTAAGCTTGTAATGGTAAACTGTGCTGGTAGAATAATCGATGTCATCGTTGGTAATGATGATTTTTTTTACTGAATTATCTATCCCAGAAAAGGCAGATAGTTCTCTGTCGTAGGCTTTGTCCTCAACTACACTGTAGGCTACCTGTACCAGATAGAGCTTTCCACCTTTTACCGCCAGGAAGTCGATTTCTCGCCCTTTGTTATTGTATACGGAGACTTCGTATCCCAGGTAGATTAGCTCGTTTAAAACTACATTTTCTAAGTTGTGAGTTAAATCGTAACGGGTTCCCGATACCCGAATACTGTTCATCGAAACGTCTTCAACGTATAGCTTATAATAATAATTCAGCTTCGCTTTGGCTTTGGGAGAATAGAGAGGGATATTCTCTATAACGTAAGCCTCTTTCAAATAATCCAGATATTTTATGACAGTTGGTACAGAAACAGATATGTTCTGCACTTCCAGGTAGTCGGCGATAGATTTGGCGCTGAAGATCCTTGCATTAGAAACAAGAACATAATCGACTATTCTTTCAAAGAGGCTTTTTTTACGAATATTGTGTCTGTTCTCAAGATCGTTATAAATAATTGTACTGTTCAAATCGTTTAGATATCTTTTCAGAGACTCTTCGTCTGGCTGTTCCAATGCTGCTGGAAAACCACCCCAGATCAGATAATCGCTGATCTTAAAATTACGACCGATTTGCTCTGCATATTCTTTGGCTTCTCTGTAAACAAATGGCCTTATACGGAAGGAGATGTAACGACCAGATAATTCTTTTGTAAACTCTTTCGAAAGAAGTTTTGAGTTACTGCCAGTTATAAAAACAGAGGTATTGTAAAGTTGCAAGGTTCTTGCTGCTTCATTCCACCCCTTGATATTTTGGATCTCATCCAGAAAAATATAGAGCTTATCCTGGCCGAGATGCTCATTCACGTAAGCAATGAGGGCATCGGCATCCGGTATCTTGGCGCGTATGGGTCTAAGATCGAAATCTAGAAATAGGCATCTCTTTCCAGAGGCTTCCAGTTAACTTATAACCTGTCTCATAATAACAGACTTCCCGCAACGGCGAATTCCGGTGATTATTTTTATTAGATCACTTTCATAAAAAGGTCTGATCTGCGCTATATAATGCTCTCTTATGATCATAAATTTCAACTCCTTGCTACCAAGTATACTTTAAGATAATAAAAAGATGATAATTTTCTTAAAATAAGCTACCGTTGGCCAGGTTGGCGAGGGGCATTTCAATGGCGCCGGGAGGGGGCTTGTGGGTTGCGATGAACGCCCCGTATTTGCCTGTGTGAACAGCAAGTTAACGGTGATTAGGCTTTTTCAGCTTGCCTGTGGAGGCGGTATTGCTTGTAGCAAGCTTTGGGTTCCACTTGCTAGCTCTGAGGAGTTGGCTGATGGTTGTAACGTGTCGCAAAATATTTAGGGGGGTGACTTGATGCGGTTGTCAGGAGATTGAATTCATGTTATTGTGTTTTAGAAAAACAGTAATAATGCCTAATTTATAAAGTGAGAATGTGAATGTTAACGAATTTTTGATCCACCAATGCCAGCGATAGGTGTGCCATTCGCTCATGAGTTTTTGGCACTAGCATGGAATGCT
>OMRK01000109.1 GCA_900313515.1 uncultured bacterium
GCCAAAAAGGCGGTTATTCTGTCTAAGCCCTTATCGATAAGTTCCATACTGGTGGCAAAACTTAACCTTATATGGTTAGGGGCGCCAAAATCTTCACCGGGAACTACAGCCACCTGGGCATTGTCCAGAAGCGATTCAGCAATGTCGTGGGCGGAGTTCATAACTCGGCCTTGGGGATCGTGAAGTCCGAAATAGGCGCTCAGATCGGGAAGTACGTAGAAGGCGCCGGTGGGACGGGGACACTTAACATTGGGAATCTGCATGACGCGCTGGTAAATGTGTTCAGCCCGCTTTTTAAATTCGCCGACCATGTAAGCCACCGAATCCTGGGGACCGTTGAGAGCTTCCACCAGGGCAGGGTAGTTACTGGCAGTGATGTTGGAGGTCATTTGGCCCTGCAGCTTGGACATACCTTTAATGATATCCTCATGAGCCACAGCGTAACCTATGCGCCATCCGGTCATGGCATAGGCCTTGCTCACGCCGTTAATTGTGACGACGCGGTCAACAATTTCCGGATTGGCACAGGCAAAACTGAGGAATGGATAATCTGCATAGGTGAGACGCTCGTAAATTTCGTCGGAGATGACGTAAAGCTGGGGATGCCTGGCAACGACTTCGGCTAACGCCTTAATCTCTTGAGGAGTGTAACTTATACCGGTTGGATTAGAGGGCGAGCAGAGCAGGAAAATTTTGCTCTTGGGGGTTATGGCTGCTTCCAGAAGTTCGGGGGTGACCTTGAAGTTATTATCGACGCTGGTTTCTATAACCTTAACCACACCTCCGGCAAGCTTGATATGCTCGGGGTAACTCACCCAATAGGGGGAGGGCAAAAGCACCTCATCGCCGGGGTTTACCAGAGTTAAGAAACTTAAGAACAAGGCCAGCTTGGCGCCGGTGGAGATGATCACATTTTGAGGGGTAATTTCGCGGTTAAAGCGTTTTTTGAAGTAATCTACCACGGCCTGGCGGGCCTGGGGTGTGCCGGGCGTGCTTTCGTAGCGGGTCTTGCCTTCATGCAGTGCTTGGCAGGCTGCCTCCACAATGTTTTCAGGAGTAGCGAAATCAGGCTCACCGGCTCCAAAGCTGACAACATCGGCGCCTGCGGCCTTCAAAGCCTTGGCTTTAGCGTTTACTGCCAAAGTTGAGGAAGGCTTAACATTCATTACACGATTGGACAAGACTACCATAAAAATCTCCTTGAACTGGATCGGTTATTCCGAGATCACTGGCTCTAGATTCTGCCGCGCTCTGTCTAACACCTTCGCCGCTGAGAAGATTTTCTGCGTACTATGGCTGAGTTTGCAGCTCCGCAGAGGCGTCTTGTTTGCCGATAGTGTTTAGAATGTAGAGCTTATAAAATAGCACATCCGGCAAGGTAAAAGGATGGACGGGAGATTACATAATCATGTAGAACGCACGCAAGACTGCTCGGTAGTGGATGTGTGTTGCATATGCAACTATATATTAATATCCTGAACTTTACCTAAGGACTTGGGACAAAATTGATGAACGATATTGGCATAGGCAGTTGCTTGGGGAATTATAAAATAACTGGCAAGCTTGGTCAGGGGGGCATGGGGGTTGTTTACCGTGGTGAAGATCAGGAGTTGGAACGCCCGGTAGCTATCAAGATTTTGTCCAGTGACGTGCGCTCTCCGGAAGCGATCAAACGTTTTAAGCGTGAAGCCAGGGCTGTAGCCCGATTGATGGATGATCCCCGCGTTGTAAAGATCTACAGTATAGGTAAGCTTGAAGATGATGGGGCACCTTATATTGTTATGGAGTACGTGGAGGGGAAACTTCTCGAGAGTTACATAGATGAAAGTGTGCCCGATCCCAAGGTAGTGAACTGGCGTCTGGATAAGTTCAGAGAAATTTTGGAAGCTATGGCCTATGCCCATAAAAATGGGGTAGTTCACCGTGATCTTAAGCCGGGAAACATAATGATCAGCAACTCCGGCTTAATTAAAGTTATGGATTTTGGGCTGGCCCTAATAAATGATAAGCACACTCAGACAAAAATAGGTGAGGTTGTGTGTACCTTGGCCTATGCTTCGCCCGAACAGGTAGCCGGCAAAATTGCGGATAATCGTGCCGATATTTACTCCTTAGGCGTGATCCTCTATGAGCTGCTCACGGGAAAACTCCCCTTCTCAGGCAGCTTGCTTGAACTTATGAACAAGGTTCTCAATGCGGCGGCTCCTTCGGTTAGGGATCTCAATCCTGACGTTTCCAAAGCTTTATCCGATGTGGTAGCGCGTTGTTTGGAAAAAGAGCCTGAGAAACGATTTCAGAGTGTTCAAGATTTACTGACAGCCTTTAAGGCTTGTCAA
>OMRK01000011.1 GCA_900313515.1 uncultured bacterium
AAACAGAATATTGGCTTGAACTGCTTCATGAAAGCGGATACGTTGATGATGGATTATTTGATAGCATTTATGCAGATTGCAAAGAACTGTTAAGGATATTGATTTCAATAACAAAAAATCAAAAGAGAAAAAGCACCCAATAATTGCTCATTGCTCATTGTTCATTGCTAATTGAAAGGAATATCTGGATTTTTAGGTAAAGGGCCGCCCCGATAATTTTGTTCTACAAAAACATGAAGGCTTAAAAATGATCTATTTAGATAACGCTGCCACCACGGCCGTATCTCCAGAAGTTATCCAGACAATGTTGCCGTTCTTTAGCGACTTTTACGGCAATCCCTCAAATATTTACGGACTAGCCCTCACCTCGCGGCGGGCTCTGGATTCTGCCCGTGAAATCGTGGCCAAAGCCATAAACGCCAAACTACCAGCTGAAATCTTTTTCACCGGTTGCGGCACCGAATCGGATAATTTAGCCGTTATAGGTTTGGCCAGAGCACGCAAAGAACTGGGCAATCATATCATCACCTCCACCATAGAGCACCCAGCTATCCTTAGGGCCTGCGAACAACTGCAGAAAGAAGGTTTCGAGATAACTAAGGTAGGAGTCGATAAGTACGGGCAGGTCGATCCCCAGAAAGTGGCCGAGGCAATGCGCCCCACCACCACGGTTGTTTCCATAATGCTAGCCAACAACGAGGTGGGTACCCTCCAACCCATACGTGAGATAGCTCAGCTCCTCAAGGGGCGGCAGACCTATCTGCATACCGACGCCGTACAAGCTACAGGAGCTATTCCTATAAACGTTCAAGATTTAGGTGTAGATGCTCTCAGCATGTCCGCCCACAAGTTCCACGGACCCAAGGGTGTAGGAGCTTTGTACCTGCGCACCGGCGTGCGTCCGTTGAGCGTAAACTACGGTGGTGGTCAGGAGCACGGCCTGCGTTCGGGCACAGAAAATGTGGCCGGTATAGTAGGCCTGGCCAAAGCCCTGGACTTGGCGGTAAATGGACAAGAAGAGCGCGTAAGGGAACTTACCCAAAAGCGCAACTACCTTATAGAGAAAATTTTGCAGGCCGTACCCGGCGCTGAACTTACCGGCCATCCCCAACAGCGTCTACCCGGTAACGCCAGCTTTGTATTTCCCGGCGTGGAGGGTGAATCGCTCATTATGCAACTGGATAGAAAGGGCATATGTGCCTCCTCGGGCTCAGCCTGTTCCTCTTCGGCACTGGGTATTTCACACGTTTTGGAAGCCATAGGCTTGCGCGCACCCCTGGCTCGCGGCAGCCTGAGGCTCACTTTGGATAATTCCATTACCTACAAAGAACTTGACGAAGCTGTAGACATAATCGCCAAAGTCGCTCTGAGGCTGCAGGCTATCGCTCCTCACTCAAGCTTTAAAGCCGATAAACGGAGCCGCCGCTCATCAAGTAAGTAGCCTGTAACTTGCCAGTCATGGCTTTTGTGGAAAACAGCCCGGACAATTCGAACCTTTGGAGCGAACCGTGCGCGGAGTTTATTACAATAAAGACTGGCAAAAGGTACGTATCAAAAGCACCGTAGCCGCTTGTTTCAAATATTAAAGATTAGGGCTGTCGTTCTAAGTAACTTTATCGACCTATTAACATTTCAAGCTAATTTCAACCTATAAAACGGGCTGAAAGATGTGCTACAATTGTTGGGAAGATGGTCCGGCGGCGGCCTACGTCAACAAGACTTCAGGGGCAGTGGAGTATTTCGCAGTTTCAGAGACCATCATGACTAGCAATAACAACCTATATCCGCGGCCTGTGGTGGCATCGGGACATGTATTTCAGAGACTGAGTAGGGAAACGCTTTTGGCGTACGATTCGAGCTATGCAGTAGCTCAGAGTGGAGGTGTTTCTTTGCAGACTTCTTCGGTATATGGTAGAAAAGCATATAACAACAAGGCCAAAGGCCGGGCGGCAGTTAAGCGCCACGCCCTCGAACCGGCCCACCGTCATTGTTACATAACCAACCGTGAAGTAACTGTCAATATCGACTATCCTAATTATGTCGATATGAAAAACAAAGGCCCAGCAGGAGACATCTACTGTGAACACATAGTAGAATGCTATCACAAAAACGTCCCATGCCGCTACAGTGGTATTTCCCGCTTTTATCCCGATCCCTTCACCCCGGTAGCTAGCGATATGGAGGCTGACGAACCAGGGTTGGAGGAATAACTGGCGGGAGTACTTCGTACCCTAAACGGACAGGGACAAGCATGCGCCGCAAGACACTTACACACGGCAAATCGCCCCCGCACCGAAAGGACGGGGACGAGCGATCTGATATTTACGTTTTCTGCTCGTCAGGATCCGCTTGAGGATAACTGACCAGCTCCGGCCGCCCGTAAACTCCCAAAAATCCCAGCAAGGCCAGAACAAATGCCGCTAAGCAGAACCACTGAGCCAATGAGAATGGGCCGTATAGGCAGCTATCGCGGAAAAACTCCGTAAAGAAACGGATGGCCGCATATCCAGTGATCCCCAACCAGAAAACCTGCCCCTGGAATTTAGCTCTCTTAAAGAACCACAAACAAGCAGACATCAAAATGAGATCTAAAAGCAACTCATAGATCTGCGAAGGGTGACGCGGTGCGTCCCCTAAAGGGCTGTTGGCGGGATAATGGATAGCCCACCACAACGAAGCAGAGCAAATTTTTCCGTAACAACACCCGTGCATTAAACAACCGATCCTGCCTATGGCCATGCCCAGGAGAATGGGAGCAGTATTGATATCTAAGCACAGCCAGGTGGGAATTTTGTAACGCTTAGATAGTACAACAAAAGTTATGTTACCAAATATAATCGCTCCAATAATAGTTATCCCCCCCGAGCGAAAATTAAGAATTTCTCCCCAATGTTCGATAAAATAAGCAGGACGCTGAATAATATAACCAAACCTGGCTCCCAAAATGCCAATAACCGTTCCCCAGAGGACGATATCAACAGCATCCCAACCATTTAGCCCACGCTTCTCAGCCAAATAGAAAACTAAAAACAAGCCTATGGTTATAGCCCATGCTAAAATAAATCCGTACGTATAAATGGGGAAATTTCCCAATTCAAACAAGATAGGATGCACAACCTACCTCCTTTTTTACCCACCCCAAGCTGCCGCTAACAAGCTCAGACTCCAACGCTGCTTATTCCAATCTGGCTTCTGTCGGCAATTCTGCCCGTTTCTGCCCGGCCTGCTCAGCTGTACCGGTGTTCCCCCCCTCAGAGCCCTTGGCAACCGGGCTATCTAACTCAGCGGATCCATCAATCGGGTAAGCCCCACCCTCAACAACCTCTGCCTCATTATCTGAAGAGCTACTCTGCGCTCTCTCTTCCAACATGCCAGCCCCATCAGCCTCGGTTTCCACTATTTTCTGGCAAACCGTTCCACCCATTTCTCCGCCAACTTCGGTATTTAGCTCACCCGAGCCAGAGGTGATGCCTACGCTACCAACAGCCAGAGCCTCTGTATCTCCTACACGGTTAGACCTTAAAAATTGCAACTGATCGAATAGAAACAAGGCAACCCCAATAGTGAGGGCTATATCGGCCACATTAAAAACGGGGAACCATTTAAAATCGATGAAGTCAGTCACTGTCCCAACCTGGATACGATCGATCAGGTTACCGACAGCTCCACCTAGAATCAGAGCAGCAGCCCAAAAACTGAACTTTCCCAATTCAACCACAGAATCGAAGAAATACAACACCCCCACTATGGCCACCAAGGCAGCTACAATGAAAAAGATACGCTGATCGGGTAATATGCCGAAGGCTGCACCGGGATTCCGTATGTAAGTGATCTGAAATATGTCCAGGGGCAGCTTAATGGTCTCGTGCAATGTCATCTTGGTTTCTACTAAATGTTTAGTCACCCAGTCAACAAGAATCACTGCTGCCGCGATAATACACAACTTAAGCCTACTCAAAAGACCTCTCCCTAAGATCTTGGCCTTATCGAAAAAAAAACACCAAAAAACACAGCAAGAACCCGGTCTCTGCCGCAAGACAGAGTAACCGAGCCTAAACTTATGCACACAGCAAAAGCGCCCGGGCCGACAAAACCACCCACCAAGGGCAGAGTACAGCAGACCTGTTCCTATAAGATCCTGCCTTCAGCAACCGAACGCCTAAACCACACACCAACCGTTCCCACCGCCCAATTGTGCGGGAAGGAATAATCGGCTGTAATTATCTTAAGTGGCTGAGCCAGCCTCCACCGCTTGCTGAGCAGTGAAAGGAGTAGCCCCTCCTTTCACCTGATCGGAAACAAAATTCAAAACGCCATCACGCAAACGGGCCCTCTCCTCACTGCCTAACGAGGAGTAGATATAATAACCAGACAAAGCCACAGCCGCCCCTAAAAAGGCCACACCCATAAGCTTTGCAGGAGTAAAGGGCGAAGAAGCGCCGGAGCGGCTCTCATCCCCGAAATCCAAATCATCCAAGCTCATTCTCTCTATGAATTCAGTCATAACTCCTCCGTGAACTGCCCCCCGCCGCTACCACACCCCGAAGTGCTTGTAGGCGTGAGCTCCATGCTCGGCCTAGCCAAAACCAACCAGCCCAAACGGGCTACCTCATCTATATTGCATGGTTACTTTCTGCATTCAAAAGCGACCAGCCGCCTAGCCTGGACGCGCTCTTCCTTAAAAGTTCTCCCAAAACCTCCAAAGCACTAACTTTCCCCATCCTTATTCTGTTCCAGAGCCAGCGCATACAAGTTCTCACACTCCGGAAGAAGCTGGGGATACGCATATCTCTCTATTTCCAAAAAGCCTACGTTATATTTGGCCAATTCTTCCAAAGCAACGACAGCAGTCTTCATAAGTATCTGAGCTTTTTCCGCCCTGTCTGCCTCCATATGTTCCAGCCTGACGTAGAAGAAACCGTAATCTTCTTTTAAACACACAGAAGCCCCAACCACTTGGCTTAGACCAAGGGCCAGGGCCCCACTGAGCGCAGACACACCCGCGCACAACAGATCCTCTCCACCATCTTCAACGGTCAGTCCCGCATGCCCCCAACAGGAAAGGATCACGACATGACCACGGGCATCTAGCTGCAGACCAACCCGGATCAAAAGAGGCTAATTCCTAATATCACCAATATGCAAGGTAGTGTAATAATGACGCGAACTGGTCTTAGTACGGCGACGCTTGCGCTTGGCATACTTAAAAACTAAAACTTTACGATCTCTGTGCTGTTCCACTATGCGGGCCGATACGGTAGCACCACTGACTGTAGGATTACCGGCAATCAAATTGTGATTATCATCTACAACCACCAAAACGCGATCTAAAGTCACACTGGAACCGAGATCACCCTCTAAACGATCCACACGAACTTTCTGTCCGGGAGCAACGCGATACTGCTTACCCCCTGTTTCCACAACGGCGTACACTGAAGTATCCTCCTAAATTTGACTTCAGCACCATCTGTGCCGAAGCAACCCACTGATCCAGGTTAAACGACAAAAGATTCTAGCACACAAAGTTGCTGTGTGTCAATGCGGGCTTCTCTTTTCAGCTTATCAGAGTGTCAATTTAGGCCATTTTTCAGCCTTTATCTATCGCCAACAAAAAAAACAACGTAATTATCCGCCAATTTCCATAAAGACGGAAAGACACTAGAAACAAGGTTCTTGTCTTGTGAAAAAGTAAAAAAAGAACTATGCTCATGGGCATGTTTAAAAAATATTTTATTTACTGGATAACCATACTGTGCCTTACTTTGGGATTAACCGGCCTAGGCTACGCCTTTCCCACTCAAGGCCCATCAAAACAAGGTTCCTTCACAAATTTAACCACCGATGCGGCGACTCTCACATCCGCTACTCCCAATTGTTGTACCGCTATGTTGGCCGCCAATACTTCCTACCCACCTTTAACCGAAGAACGAGCCCAAAAGATTTCAAACATGCTAGAGAGCCAAGCCTGCGCCGTTCCCAACCTGCAGGTAGGCTATTCCATAATAACTATACCCGATGGTCGCTGTTTTTCTCACAACGGAAACAAGCAATTCCCCCTGGCTAGTGTCTTCAAAGTTCCCGTCCTTTTAGAGGTCTGCCGACAGCTACAAGAGGACATTCTGCCCTTCAACGTAGACAAAAAACTAACTTTAAAAAGGGAAGATCTCTGCATAGGCAGCGGTACACTCAATGAGTCGCCGGTGGGTAGCCAGATCAATATCGACAAGGCCCTAAACCTGATGATTACCATTTCCGACAACACGGCCACCGATATGCTAATCCACCTGATCGGAGCCAAAAGCATAAATAACTTCATGCGCAGCTTAAAACTATACGATAACGATATTTTTATGACTAACCGCCAAGCTTGGCTGATCTGCTTGGGCGAAGGCAGCGTTATGACTAGCCCCGACCCGGACATTGTTGCTCAAACCTGGAACAATTTGAACCAAAAGGATCGCTGGGATCTAGCCCAAGAAGTGGAGCAGGCCAACCTCAATTTGAGCCTTGCCGAATTCCAACACCTAGAAGATGTTTCCGGTTCAACCTACAGCTTCACCAAGCAGCGCCACGTGGCTATGACTGTCGACAACCAAAGTTCACCTAATGACTTTTCCAATATGTTCAGCAAGCTCTGGCAGCGGGAAATTCTGGCCGATGACTGGACCGAGTATGCACTCTCCATCCTTGGCGCTCAAAAATACAATTCCCGCATTCCCCGCTACCTGCCCAAAGGGACTCCCGCTTACCATAAGACCGGCACCATAAGCGGCGTAGTCAACGACAGTGGTATCATAATCAGTAAGCGCGGCACTCCCGTGGCAGTCACCGTTTTTGTCAAGAACGTAAACAGCGGACAAGACGATGTCGCCGCCCAGGTAATCGGCAAAATAAGCAAAATAGCTTGGGATAATCTGTAACTCCACTGCTACCTTATCTGGTGTGGCCCAACGATTAGCATTCGGTCCAGTAACTCAAAGGTCAGAACCCAAGGTACGACCTAGTTGCTGGCGTTTTCTCACAGAAGCTGGCGAACGCCCCCGCGACCAACACCGCGGCGAACACATGTTCCTTGTATTGGCCTTCAATGAGCAGAACATGGCAAGCACCCCGGTCCAGCCATAAAGGCCTGTAACTCTTTCTATCTTTCAAATCAGGAAAAATAAAATGCAAGCAGATTGGTCAGATATAGTAGAATCTTCCTTAAATGAATCCATCCAGGTTAAGCAAAAGCTTCTAGAAAACACGGCTCCGATTCTTCAATCAGCCGAAATTTTAGCAGAATGTCTGCGCCGAGGCGGCACCGTTTTTTTAGCAGGCAACGGTGGCAGTGCAGCCGATGCCCAGCATATAGCCGCTGAGTTGGTGGGGCGCTTTGAAAAAGACAACCAACTGCCAGCCCTGGCTTTGACAACTGACAGCTCCTGCCTCACAGCCTTGGCCAACGACTTTGGTTACGATACCGTTTTTTCCCGTCAAGTAAAGGCTCTAATGCGTTCCGGCGATGTTTTGATAGCGATATCAACCTCGGGGAACTCCACCAGCATAAACCTTGCCGCTCAGGCAGCCCGGGACAAAGGCTGCCCGGTGATAGGATTGACTGGCAAGAACGGCGGTAAACTGATCGGTCTGTGCTCTGCAGCAATAGTCGTACCTTCAGGACGAACCTGTCGCATACAGGAGAGCCATATAACCGTAGGACATATTCTCTGCGAGCTGATAGAGCATGCAGAGATCGCCAACTCTCACTAGTTTTAAGTAACGTAGGAGGCTTTCACATTCAGGCAGGCCTATCTCTAACCAGCCTAGAACCCGGCTTCCGACTTTTTGCCCTAAGAGTTTTCCAGTTATTGAACAGTTACTCGAAAAGAGTAGCCTACTTGCGGCAAACTGGGATATCTCCTGGGTTTGTAACGCAACCCTTGGCCAACAAAAGTTTGTTACAGCCATTTCGCATAAAAATTGCAATGTTATGTCCATTTGCCTAGAGAGAACTGAACATCCATGATTTTGCTCGATCCGCTCCTTATCTGCGTTCTGCTGGTTCTGGCCTGGGGAGGCTACAAAACAGCTACTGTAGGCCTGGAAATAACTGATAAAGTGCTGGCTATGGCCATGGGATTACCTCTGGGCTTACTTTGGCTGGCCTCTTTCAGTAGTCTTGGAGCCCGTTACTTGCCAATATGGCTCTGTTTTGGGTTAGGGCTGTTGGCGATGATATTGTGCGGTATTCTGCTCAAGGTTCATCCCAGCGAAGAGGTTACCAGTGAAGAAACCGAATTGCCCCCATTTTCCCGGTTACATCTGGCCATAATTCTAAGCGTCTTGATCGGATGCATTTTCTACGCTCACGCCAACCAATTAATCGAGGTATCCTCTGATTTTTGGTACAACTACCCGGTATCGCGCATTCTGGCCAAGGGTGGCCTACCCGCTCGGCACCCCTTCTTCCCCTGGATATCTTTAGACGGCCATTTTCACCGCCAGTTACTGACCGCCGTGCTCTCTGTAGCAGAATGTTACGATACCCTGCGCACCTCGTGGATTAGCGAACTATTCCTGCTAATTTCTTCTGTGGGCTTGTGGGCCTTGGCCATACGATATATATCCAACTCAGCCCGGGCAGGAGTTTTGGGAGTATTGTTGCTCTTTTTCGGCATAAATGTGGGCGGCCAAGTCGGCTTGATGGATGCTCCCAACAACGGTGATCTACTCATCTTCTCTCTTCTGGGGGTAGTGCTAGTTCTCTTAGTAGATATCATATACAAGGCTAGGAAACACTGGCCTATCACTGTACCAAAACTTTTGTTAACTACCCTGATCGCCGGGGCCTACGGCTTTATCTGCGAAACTTATCTCATTGTTACGCTCATCTGCTTTGGCGTCGGTTGCCTTATCACCTGCCGAAGGCGTTCTTCAACCGTATCAACTCTGTTAATCTCAGCTCTTATATGCATACTTGGCAGCCTGGCTCTAGATGGTTTAAACGATGGGTTTGTAAACCAAATTATAGTTCGTGGATGGCATCGTTTTGCGCCGGTGTCCAGTAACGACCGAACCGATACTGGCACCAACACGGCCTCCATCCAGCCCAACTCCACCACCCTTGCCGAAACTCTACACCGAACCTCTGCTACTCCGGCAGAACCCCTGCTGCGCTTTCCCAAACATCCGTTCCTGTCTATCCGCCTAGGCGCCGATCCCTACCGCCGCTTTTCCAATGCCCTCAATACCGCCCTATTTCGTTCCTATCAACCTCCACTGGACAACGGAGGCTACAGTTCCATTTTTAGTTATAAGGTCCTCATTCTCCACTGGCTTCCCACCTGGCTTTTGCCTCTAACTATATTATGGGCACTTTATAGGCATAATCTTTGCGGTTTTATGTTCGGATTGGTGGGGATCATTGCTTACTTTACACCGGCGTTGATCGATTTCGGGCCCGTACGCGAAGCGGATTACTTTCGCTGGGAATTTTTAGCAGGCCTGGGAGCTGCCGGATTAATGGCCCTATTCCTAGACGATCTACTGTTTTTAGCAGGCAACATAGCCAATAAATGGATACACTATACCGTTATCGGAATTTTAATTACCTTCATCGCCGCCAATCTGGTAGGTGCCCAGCGTTTAATAAACAACGTAGTTATAGAGGCCCAAAGATCTTCTGAGGCAGCTTACTTAATTCTCACCCCCTGGTATCCGAAGACTAAAGATTGGCTTCTGCATAACAAACGACTGGAATTGACCCAAAATGACTGGGAGCTAGCCAACTGGCTTTGGGATCATAACACACGGCCTAGCGTAATTTGGAAGGATCACAGCAAGAGCTTCGGCAATCTTCTGAAATGTGCAGCCTTCAATGGGTTAGC
>OMRK01000250.1 GCA_900313515.1 uncultured bacterium
CCGTTTATTTTTGTGCGTGTTATAGTTTTATGAATTTCTTTTTGAGGTAAGCATGTCTTGTAGTGGTAATGTTGTAGCCATCACCGGTTTAGGTATTGTTTCTGCTTTAGGCACGGGTGTGAGTACTTTCTGGAATAATTTGATTGCGGGAAAGAGTGGTGTGGATCACATAACCCAGTTCGACACCAGTGGTTTTTCTGTTAGTATTGCTGCCGAGGTAAAGGATTTTAGTCCTGAAGATTTCATGGAACGCAAGGAAGCTAGGAGGCGGGATCGCTATACTCAGTTCGCAGTGGCGGCCTCTAAGTTGGCCTGGGAAGATGCTTGCCTTACCGAGAAAGACTGCGATCCTTTTAGGAGCGGAGTAATTATCGGCTCTGGTGTGGGTGGTATATCTACCTTTGAAACTAACATGCGAACCTATTTAGATAAGGGACCCAGTCGCATCAGTCCATTTTTTATTCCTATGTTGATTCCCAACATGGCCTCGGGTGTTGTGGCTATAGAATTAGGTTTAAGAGGCTTGAATTACTGTACCGTTTCCGCTTGTGCGTCCAGTAGTCATGCCGTTGGGGTTGCTGTAGATATGATCCGTTTGGGCAGAGCCGATATGATCATGGCTGGGGGTTCGGAAGCGGCTGTTACTCCCATGACTGTGGGCGGATTCAGCTCAATGCATGCCTTATCTGTGCGCAATGATGAGCCGACCAAGGCCTCGCGCCCTTTCGACAAGGAGCGGAACGGATTTGTGATTGGTGAGGGAGCGGCTACATTGGTATTGGAGTCGTTAGAACATGCCAAGGCTCGCGGTGCTCGCATTTATGCACTAGTAGGCGGTTATGGTGCAACTGCCGATGCTTATCACATAACGGCTCCCGATCCGGAAGGCGTGGGAACTACGCAGGCCATGCGTTTAGCCTTAGAGGATGCTCATCTGGGTGTTGAGGATATTGATTACATTAATGCTCATGGAACTTCAACTCCGCTGGGCGATATCGCTGAAGTGAAGGCTATTAAGCGCTTGTTTGGCGAGCACAGCCGCCGGGTAGCTGTTTCGTCGACTAAGTCTATGTTAGGTCACGCTTTGGGAGCTACCGGAGCCATTGAAACGGCCGTGTGCGCTTTAACCATAAAGAATGGGGTAGTGCCTCCCACTATAAATTATGAATTCCCCGATCCCGAGTGCAATATCGATGTTGTGCCCAATGTAGCTAGAAAAATGAGGGTCAGGGCTGCTCTTAATAATTCCTTCGGTTTTGGTGGCCAGAATTCGGTCTTAGCTCTTAGAGAGTATGTTGTGGAGCCTTAACTAGGCTTTTTGTAGGCAGAATTTATCTTGTTAACTTTACAACAACGTATCGGATATAATTTTAAGGATCTAACTCTTTTGGAGCTAGCGCTTACTCATGAATCCTATTCCAATGAGCATGCCGAGGAATATGGTGACAACGAGCGGTTGGAGTTTCTGGGTGATTCCGTTCTGGGAATGATTGTGGCGCTGTATCTTTATACGCACCATCCCAGGGTCTCTGAGGGGGTCATGACCCAGGTTAAGGGCTTTGTCGCCAGCACTGCTTACTTAGCGGATAGGGCGCGTGCCCTGAAATTGGGTGGATATCTACGCATGGGAAAGGGTGAGTTACTCTCCCATGGCGGTGACAAAGCCAATGTTTTGGCCGACGCTATGGAAGCCGTAATTGGTGCCATTTATTTGGATGGCGGCTTTGAGCCGGCCCAGCGTTTTGTTTCAGAAATGCTCAAGGCGGCCATGGACAATCTGGAAGGTTCACAGCGTGATTATAAAACCACGCTCCAGGAAACCTGTCAGAAATTTTTCCATATTTTACCAGTTTACCAAGTGGTAGGGGAAACCGGGCCTTCTCACCACCGCTTCTTTGCTATCCAGGTTAGTTTGGACGGTCAGGTTTTGGGCAACGGCGAAGGTCACACCAAGCAGAGTGCTGGGCAAGAAGCAGCCCAGAAGGCTTTGGAGCTTTTGCGCTGGCAGTTGGGATACGACTTCGATGTTCGCAACCATATCACCGGAGACGAGGCCCAAACGTAGAAGAAAAGCCTCTGCCCTTCGACGAGCGCCGAGGCTTACTTTTTTGCCTTTTTTCGCACAAATAAAAGAGCAGCTCCGCCATTTCGCCCGGTGAGAGCTGCTCTTTATTGGTTTAGGCCGCCTAAATGAGCGGCCATTAGCAAGGAACACCTAGAAGCAAGAGAAGAGGATCGGCCTCAAGTATCTTCTGGAGTTGTACTGCAGAAGATTCATGTAACTGGTGTCGCGAATCATGCTGGCCTGGGAGGCATTCACATTTATATTACCCGTGCCAAACGCCGTTCCGGGAGCACCTGTGGGGTCGCCGCCGTAAGCGATCATGGTGCCGTTGAGGTTTAAGTTGTTGGCCTGGCCGATGTCAATGTTGATATTTCCCCAAGCATAGAGGACACCGGAGATATCCTGATCCGAGTACTTGAGCGAGCCGAAGCGAGTCTGACTCTCGAGCAATTGAACACTCTTGTTGTCGCGGAAATTATCGGAGGCCAACTCCGGATCAACAAATTCCTGGGTCTTGCCGAGATTGGTCTTGAGATCGGCCTCCGGGCCAGCTTCTGTGGGGGTGGAGGGATTACTGGCACCATTCACCAGATCGTGCAAGGCTTGAATATCGACTATTTCCCCGCCAGTCTTACTCTTACTAAGTCTAATACTTGTTTCAGTGGCAGCCTTATCCAGCATTAAAACACAAAACTCGCAATCATCGTAAAGTTTAGAGTTTCCCCAACTACTAGATACACCGTTTACTTCGCAGTACATCTCCAGCAATGCATCATAGTTATTCATAAAGTTTCCATTTTTCTTGTATGCCTCGGGATTTTTTAATACCTCCGTCATAAACTTTACGGCAAGCTCACGTGGTTTTTGCCCATCCAAATCTTTCTCAAAAAGTGTTCTCGTACGGCTGTTTGCCTCGTCAAATAACGTACTCATAGCTTCACTAACTTGAGTGGTATTTATGGCTATACTCGATCCTTTACAAGTCGCTATGTCCGAGTTATCGAAGCCGTAGGCATCCATAACCTCTTGGCTGTAGCTGGTAATGGGTAAAAGGTTAACGTCACCTTTGGAATAGACGGAAACGCCCACGCCAGGATCTGATTCCAGAATACTGGGACCTTGCAGATAGACACTGCCGCAGGAGGTGATGGAACCGTTACCCAGAGTGGCGCCCTGTATATAGATGCTACCACCGTTGTTAAAGTCGGAGGTAAAAATGGGAGCCCTTTCGCTCTTTTTAGACTTAAAGAAAACTTGAGGACGAGCCACACCGCTGCTACCATCGGCTCGTATAACTAAATCGTTGATACTATTAGCCTCGACGACTTTAACATCCTTATTTATGATAATGGAGGCGTTCTTGGGGTTGAAGGTTACGCCGTCTATCGTTACCTCTTTCTGATCGTTGCACGAGCCTATCTCAAGATCGCAGCTACTCTTATCTACGCCTTGAAGCGAATCGGTCGTACTTGAAGCGTATGGAGACTGGGGAGTGTAAACCGCGCTGTAGTGACGCAGAACATTGTAATATTTCTTCTTGCCATTTTTGTTTTCTTGATACTCACGGCTCCAAACGTAGGTTCCTGCCTTTAACTTGGCGGTATCGCTGCCACTTGCCTTAGGAACCGAGTCCCACCGAATGGGGGTGAAGTTGGCGGTAGCCTGATCTGATTTTGCAGTAAAATCGTTACCGCTGAGAACACTAGCGCCGTTCACCTGCCAGGTTTGGCCGTAATGGATCTCGCCATTGGGAAAACTTATTTCGTTGTACTTAAGATCTACGTCGCGCAAACCGCGTATTTTTGGAACTCCAGAACCCTGGGCATTCTTAATAAATGTTTTGCCGCCCACCACCTTCAAATTACCTGCGGCACAGGCCACGGCATCGGTCATATTAGGGGTACTGCCGAAGGTTAGGTAAGTCTCTACCACCCGGTGTGATACTTCAGCGCCACTATCCAGTTTGGTTACGTCTAAGGTTAGAACTTTGTCCTTCGTCCAGCTCTGCACACC
>OMRK01000007.1 GCA_900313515.1 uncultured bacterium
AGGCCACCAACCAACTCCAGGGGAATTGAATCATGGCGCACACAACTGGCAGCCGCTAGATCGGTTAAAATTTCTTCATTATCAATTTTGGGATAAAGAATTCCGGGAGAATCGAGAATCTGCCAGCGTCCAGGTACGGCCACCCATTGACTGCCGCGGGTTACGCCCGGCTTGGCGCCGGTTTTAGCTCGGTTAGCTCCAGCTAGACGGTTCAGGAGAGAAGATTTACCCACGTTGGGGATTCCGGCTACTACTAAGCGAGGATCGCGGGGGAGGAGGCCTTTGGCAGTGCGCTTGCGCTCTACCTCCTGACGTTGCTTTTGGATAGCTCCCTCCAAAGGCCCGGCGCCCTTACCGCTATTTGAGCGCATGGCCACCGCTGCCAGACCTTCATGGGCGAACCAGGCTAGCCAACGCTTTGTTTCTCCGGGATCGGCTAAATCAGATTTATTGAGAACGAAAAGGATCTCTTTGTTGCGGCGTTTGAGCATGGCCTCAAGCTCTGGCTGGCGCGAAGCCGCTGGAAGGCGGGCATCCAGTACCAACAGAACTATATCGGCTAGGCCCAGTTGCTCCTCCAGCTCGCGCATGGCCTTGCGCATATGACCTGGAAACCACGAAAAGCCGCGCTGTTTGTTTTCACCAGAACTATTACTCATTATCGTAAATGCCTTATCCTGTGGAAAGGCCAGAAAATTACGAAGGCCTTGCCTTGAACATTCTTGAGAGGCAATGGTCCCCAATAGCGGGAATCATCAGAATTGTTGCGATTATCACCCATGACGAAAATGTGCCCTGGAGGAACCCGGTAAGCGTGAAAATCCTTTTCTATAGCTTCTTTGATGAAGGGTTCATTTTGAGGAGCACCGTTTAGATAGAGTATACCATCAGAAACCTCCACCACGTCATTTTCCAAAGCTACCACCCGCTTGATAAAATTTGTTTCGGAATCCTGAATATGCGGTGGGTGAAAGACCACGATATCGCCACGGGATGGCTCAGAGAAAACGTAAACGAAACGGTTTACTAAAATATAGTCGTTCACCAACAAGGTGGGAAGCATAGACTCAGAGGGGATGTAGAAGCTGCGAGCCACATAGGTAATGAGCAACATGGCCGTCATACCAGCCATCATGAAAGAATCTAGATATTCTTTTAAATGACTTCGCAATGTGCAGGGAATGCGCTTGCGGAACAAGCTGGTGAGCAAACGGGCAGCCGCCAGGAGATAGAGGATGCTGATTAAGTAGATTTCTTTCATCTTTTGAAGATTTTCCTTAAGAAGGCTTGTTTATTTGGACATGAAAAGGCAAAGGATCCTGCAGCTGTACAGAAAAGCCGCAAGATCCCTTCATGCGCAAAAAGAGAACACCTACCTGACAGCCGTGCGCTTCTCCTTCACACGGGCCTTCTTACCAACGAGATCACGCAGGTAGAACAGACGAGCGCGGCGCACCGCACCACGGCGAGTCACCACCACCTTGTCCAAACGGGGGCTGTGAACCAGGATGGTTCTCTCAACGCCAACACCGCTGGAAATCTTGCGAAGCGTGAAGCTCTCTTTGAGGCCGGAATTGCCTCTCTTGATGCAGATGCCTTCAAAAACCTGGGTACGCTCTTTGCCGCCCTCAACAACCTTAAGCCATGCCTTAACGGTATCACCAGGGCCAAAGCTGGGGAACTCCTCTTTCATCTGCTCTTGCTCAATGCTTCTGATCAGCTCCGCCGCCTTCAATTTCCTCTGCTCAGTACCCTTGCTCTGACCTTCACTCTTCACTTGCTCAATATTCTTGCTCTGATCCATGATGGATACCCTTCTCTAAATCAATCTCTGCTGTGCTCGCAACGCAACGGTCCAGAAAGCATACATCTACAGACCGGCTGCAAAGAAGGAACGATCAACCCTTCCAAGACACAAACAGCCCCCCACAGCCTAACGGGCCAACCGTCGGGCGCGGGTTCAATGCCTACTATAACACGTTCTGCTCCCAAAGGCACAACCGCAAACCGCCACCAAATCGGAAGCTCAGCGCTTGAACCTTAAGCCGCTCCGCAAGTTGGAAGCTTGGCTTCTGAGCTAAAAAACTAAAGCAGAACTCAGGTATTTTAGCAAAAAATCTGGGTAAAGGCAAGACCAGAAAGAGCTGATAACCGCATTAATCTTGAGGATAGCCAGCTTGGTGTAAAAACTCTCTCTCGGCGTCACTCAAATTCTGCTTCGCGAGCAGATCCGGCCTTTTGCGAGCCGTATTCAACAGGGCTTGTCGACGGCGCCATTCGGCGATCTTCTTATGATCACCATGCACAAGCACTTCTGGGACTTGCAATCCCTTATATTCAAGGGGTCTGGTGTAGTAGGGGTAATCTAAAATGCCGGTGGTGAAAGATTCATTGCTGGCAGAATCGCTATCGATTACACCCGGGAGCAGACGAATTACGGCATCGGCTAGAACCATAGCGGCCAGTTCACCGCCAGAAATCACGAAATCACCTAAAGAAATCTCCTCATGCACGTACTTTTGCAAGATACGCTCATCGATGCCTTCGTAATGACCGCAGATCAGGATCAGATGCTGTTGGTTATGGGCTAGATCCTCAACTCGTTTTTGGTTCAAAGGTGAGCCCTGAGGAGAGAGATAGATGACGTGGGCCGGTGCGCCGTGTTTTTGGGCGTCTTCTATAGCGCACCCCAAAGGCTCCGGTTGCATAACCATCCCACTGCCGCCACCGTAGGGAATGTCGTCAGTTTGAAAATGGCGGCCGCTTCCGTAAGCTCTCAAATCTACCAGACCGACTTCCACTAAGCCGCGCTTTTGGGCACGGGCCGGAATGCTGGTGTAGATGGGAGCGAACATCTCCGGAAATAGGGTAATGATATCCAAACGCATGCTCAATCCTCTTCGCGGGGAAGATCGACGTGCATGATCCCAGATTCTAAATCAATTTTCTTTATAAAGCGTTGGCTGGCTGGAATCATCAGCTCATGACCAAAATCGTCGCGCACCACGTATTGATCGCATCCAGGATAGGGATAAATCTCGCAGAGTTTCCCGCGATCCTGCTGATTCTGATCGACAATCCGCAAGCCTTTAAGTTGGAAATGCCAGTACTCATTCTCTTCCAAGGGCATAAGTTCGCTTTGGGGAACACTCACGGACCAGTTACGGTATTTGGCTACCTCCTCGGGAGTGTCAATACCGCTCAGTTTGAGCAAAATTCCGTTCTTATGAAAACGTGAACTTTCCAGCTTGTGCTTTGTGGAAGTGCCATCGGGTGCCTCAAGATAGACTTCGGAGGTGGTTTTAAAACGCTCGGGAAAATCGGTGACGACGCGCGCCTTAATTTCGCCACGGACCCCGAAAGAGGTCAGAACCGTGGCTATAGTGACCAAATTAAGTTGAGATCTGCTTTGCTCTGCTTGCATAAAAAAAAATAGAACCAGTAACCTGCACAGCCGGTCACTGGTTCCGGTCAATCTATATTATGTCTACCGTGACTCTCTTGCCCTCACGGGTGCCCGCAGCTTTAACCAGTGTGCGGATAGCCTGGGCGGTCTTTCCCCCGCGACCGATAACCTTGCCCATGTCATCGGGAGCCACACGCAACTCTAAAAGAGTATTATGTTCACCCTGAAGCTCACGAACTTCCACCTGATCGGGAAGATCTACGAGCAAACGAGCCAAATATTCCAATAATTCTTTCATGGCAAACTCTCCTTAAACTACAGGCCAGGCTGTTGACAAACCCAAATCAACACAAATTTAGGCTTCCTCAGCGGCGGGAGCCTTCTCCTCCGCCTTTTCGGCAGCTTTCTTGGGAGCGGGGTAGACGTAATCTGTGCCGTAGAATTCCTTCCACAGGCCATTACTTACGAGCAGACCGCGGACGGCTTCCGTCGGCTCTGCGCCATTTCCCAGCCATGCCTTGACCCGGTCAGACTTCATAATAACTGTGGGGGGATTGGTGCGGGGATTGTAATGTCCGAGGATTTCAATGAAACGACCGTCGCGCGGACTACGGGCATCAGCGGCTACGATGCGGTAACTGGCTTGCTTCTTGCGTCCTACTCTACGAAGTCTAATGCGAACCATTTTCTGGAGTGCCTCCTGTGTATTGCAACTACTGCTAATAACGTATCTACTTTCTCAGCCTTCTATTGTGAAGCAGGCCGAGATAATTTGTGTGACAGATCATGAACTTCAAGGGGCTCGCGCACAAAAAGCGCCCCCGCCCGACTCAAACCGGGCCGGGGGATAAGCCCACTTTCTGCGTGCCTCCCCAAATTCTTTATCAAGCTAAAGAACTAACTCGAAAGGGTGAAATCCAACACCCCCAAAACTTTTACTCTTGCCTAGAAGGGAAAACGGAAGGGCAGACCACGCCTGCCGCGTTTGCTCTTGGCAAAATTTCCCATGCCGCGCATAAATTTGCGCAGTTCGTTATATTGCTTTAAGAGAGCGTTCACTTCGGCAACGTCACTGCCCGAACCCATAGCCACGCGCTTCTTGCGGGATGCGTTCAATATATCCGGGTTGCGGCGTTCCTCAGGGGTCATCGACTGGATAATCGACTCTATATGCTTTATCTGAGCGTCGCCTATGGGCAGATCGTCGAAGGTGCTACCGATCGCGCCGGGAAGCATCTTCAGAATATCTTTGATGGGGCCCATGCGTCGAATCTGCTGCATCTGGTTTAAAAGATCGTTAAGGTCAAACTTGTTCTGCCTGAGCTTTTCGCTCATCTCCAAAGCCTGATCCTTATCGATAGTCTGCTCGGCTTTCTCTATGAGGCTGAGCACATCGCCCATGCCCAAAATACGCCCAGCCATACGATCCGGGTGGAAGGGCTCAAAACCACTGAGCTTTTCGCTAACTCCTATGAACTTCAAAGGAGCACCAGTTACCTTGCGCACCGAAAGAGCCGCACCGCCGCGGGCATCGCCGTCGAGCTTGGTCATTATGACGCCCGTTATACCCAAGAGATCATTAAACCCCTTGGCTACGTTGAGGGCATCCTGACCAGTCATAGCATCGACCACCAGCAAAATCTCACTGGGGGAGACCGCCTCACGCTGACGCTTGAGTTCCTCCATGAGCTCAGTGTCAACATTCAAACGGCCCGCTGTGTCGATAATCACAACGTCACGCCCTAACCTCTTGGCCTCGGCTGCAGCTTGACGGCTGATTTCTACCGGATCCTGGCAACCTTCCAGCTTAAAGACGGGAACATTGATTTGACGGGCCAAAACCTCCAGCTGCTGAACGGCCGCCGGGCGGTAAACATCGGTGGCTGCTAGTAGGGGCTGATGGCCAGAACCTTTCAGATAGGAAGCTAACTTAACTGCGCTGGTGGTCTTGCCTGCACCGTTCAAACCGCACACCATAAATATGGAAGTGCCCTTGCCGGCAAAGCTCAGCCTGGCAGTCTCCTCCCCCATGAGGGCGATCAGCTCGTCGCGGACGTACTTGATCACCTGTTGGGCAGGGGTCATGCTCTTGATGAGTTCCTCGCCAACGGCCCGCTCGCGGATGTGAGCAATAAACTCTTTAACCACAGGAAGGCTTACATCTGCTTCCAAAAGAGCACGGCGCACCTCACGCAGGGCTTCGTTTACATCGTCTTCAGATAACTTCCCGCGCCCCTGTATTCTGCGAAAAACAGCATTGAGGCGCTCCGAAAGAGATTCAAACATTACTCTGAAACCGCCAATAGTTTTCTCTTGTCAGTAGAAACGCTTCACTTAAGAGCAAAATTAGCTTCTAAAACAATGGGCACTATTATACTATCTTTACCCTCGATAGTCAATTCTGCAGAGATACAAGGGACGCTTGAATGAAGGCTAAACTCGCCTTGCTGGGGCTCTTGTCACTGTCTTATCGACGTATAAATAATTCCTTTTTCTGAGTATTTCAAAACTTTGGATTCCTATCGGCAGGTCTTGCATTTTTTTTACTCCCCCTCGTTTGATGTCAGCTTCCTCCGGTAGTCTACAACTTTTTGGCTTAATGTTCAAATTCATTTGCATCTTCCAAAGCCTCAATGTAGAGGATTCTTGAGAAGCTTTCTATTTTGATTACCGCCCGTTGTGGTGTGTACGATTTGACAATCCAATTAAGCAGTGGCAGGGGGAGAGGGGGTGCAAGCGGAAAACAGGGGCCACTTATTGCCTTTGAAATTACGGGAGTGATGCGGTTTTGACTATAAGCAGACGTTTTGCAACAGTTTTTGGAATTTGTTTGTGTTTGGGGGTGCAGGTGTCTGGAGTGGAGGCGCGCCAGGATGACGCCTGCCCGAATTCATGTGAAGCATGTCCGGCGTGTGTGTGTGAGGCTTGCCCACCCATTTGCTCCAATGTAGAAGTTGGTGCTACCGCCGGGGTTAAGTCTGCCTTTGAAGAACCGTCCTGGTCTTACTGGTTAGCCGCTAAGCCAGAAACGCAGACGAAAAAGGCCAAGGCCACGACATCTCAGACTAATACCAAGGCCCAGACCACAACAAAGGCCAAGGCTACAAAGACACCTGCCAAGAGTGGCAATCTTTCGACAAAAGCTGTTAAAAACTTAAAGCCCAAGTTAACGGCCGAGGAACGCAAGGTCGTTTTGCACGGTGTCCGCAACACGCGCCAGTTAGGCGGCCTGCCTACTACAGATGGTCGTTTTGTCAAAAGGGATGTTTTATATCGTTCCGGGGCCCTCTGTAATATAAATGATGCCGATGTTGAAACTCTTAAAGATAAGGGCATAAAATCCATTGTCGAACTGCGCACCACTCAGGAGATCCAGACCGAGGGGCGCGATAAACAGGCGTTGGTCGGCAATCGTATAAAGATTTACAACTGTCCGATGTACTGCACAACTGGGTTGGGAGCCGAAGCCTATGCTTCTTTCATTAGAGAGCACGATTACAAGAGCATAAGCACTTTCTTTAAAGTTTTAGCAAATGAGGGCTCTTATCCGGTGCTTTACCACTGTTCGGCCGGTAAGGATCGTACCGGCATTTTATCGGCTCTAGTTTTGGAGCTTCTGCGGGTTCCTCGTCCCATTATCATGGACGATTATCTTACTTCGCAGCGCAACAGTCCTGGGCTTAAAGTTGAAGCCGATTGGCTGCGCGTAGTGTTTAAGGCCATAGATCAAGCCGGCGGTATTGAAAAATTTCTGCAGATCCGCGGAGTCTCTAATGAAGAAATGCGCGCTATACGCCAATTTTTGTTAGTCAATAAATAAATTACCCCAGACGGAGGTGGGATAATGTCTAAATTTGTGAATAGGTTTGCCTGTATCGTGGCGCTGTGCGCCGCTTGTGTGTTGCCCATGGAGGCACAGGCAGCCGATAAGAGCGCCAAGGATTTGGGAAGGGCCAAAAAGGCTGTTCAGACGGTCAAGAAGGAAGCTAGCGTTAAGCTTAAGGATACCCGTTTTACCGCTTCTATTGCCTGGTTGCAGAGTTCAGCCGAGTATAAGGCGCTCTGTTACCAGACATACAATATGGCAGCCCAGGCCATAAATGATCAGATCCGTCTAGGCAGCTATGTCCGGGTTAACGGCAAGCTTTGCGAGGAGACCTTAGAACGCACCGAAGATGGCAAACTTATGCGCATTTACCATCCGTTGGCCATAGTTTTGGATGTAGATGAGACTGTCGTAGATAACAGCGGCATTGAGGTTTGGTGTTTACTCAATCAGATCCCCTACGATGAAAATATCTGGGGGGCCTGGTGTCGATTCCAGGCTGAAAATAAAGAAGCTTGCAAGGAAGTGCCGGGAGCGGTCAGTTTTCTGCTTTACTGCCAGGAGATGGGAATAACCCCCATATATCTGACCGACCGCGATGAATCGGCCCGTGAGTACACTCGCCGCGCTTTGGAGAATTTGGGGCTGGGGACGGATGATTTAGATAAGTGCTTGATCTTGCATAACAAAAAACGCGATGAGGCTGCAGCTAAGAAGCTTTTGGAAGACATGGGAGAGTCGGCTACCAGCGTATTGGGACAGGAAGTAACCAACAATTACAGCAAAAAAGCCGGTCGCCGGGTAGAGGTTCGCACGAAATATAAGGTTTTGGGCTGGTTTGGCGATAATTTGTATGATATGCCCGTATTTGTGTCTCGCGATCTCACCAAGTGTGAAGATGTTCTGGAAGCGCGCAACGAGCAGGTAAAGCAGCATGTTAACAAGTTAGGTAACGTTTTCTTCATTCTACCCAACCCTATTTATGGTAGTTGGCTTAAAAAGGAGACCATACCCGATGCGGACATGTCCAGCGTCATGAGCGATTACGGGTTCGGCCCCTGGTATGAAAAGCACAAAGCTAACCTTAAGGAGGCTAGTGGCAGGTAGTATCCTGCGGGAGGTTTTTACATGCGTAAGTGCCCTATCTGTGGCAGTGATTGCGCAGACAGTCACAAGTTTTGCCTTAGTTGCGGAGCGTCACTTAAGCCATCTCAGTCTCCTTTGGAGCCGCCGGAAGCAAAGTTGCGGGCGGCCAGTACTGTTAAGTTGGAGATGGTTGACTCCTTGTCAGCAGAGCCGAGTTTAGCTGTTTCGGTTCCTCAGAAAGATATCGCATCTGAGCCGGCAGCTACTGTCCAGGCCAGAAAACTTGATCTGAGCAAAGGTGCTTTGGGAGCTGGTCCGGTCGGCGCCTCCGATTCTTCAACCCAGGGAGATGTTCAGGCGTCGGGAGGAGGCGTTGACAAGTCTAGGGTGACTTCCAAATTGCCCTTGCTAAGTAAGCCCGAACTGGATAAGCCAGCGCCTTTTTCGGAGGCTGCGGTTGGTTCAACTAACTCTCAGAGCATGGTAAGGGATTGCAATACTGGTGAGTTGCGCCGGAAGGTGGATTCTATGCTCAACTCATGGGACAATGCAGAGTCTGAGGCTGCTCATCCCGCTTTTGGGCAACCGGCGCCGCTCCTGGTAGCTACTCCGGAATCCCGAAAGAGTGGAGCGGCGGAGGCAGGCCCTCCTCCAAATCGGCACAAGCTTGCGCAATTGGGTGGAGAAGGGGAGAGTGGGATCGGTCGTGTGGCTCCTTCTGTTCCCAGCGATGGGAGTCCCTCACAGAAAGCCTTGAACGGGAAATCATCAGCTGGGCCTAGCAATGAAGAAGGCCAGAGGTCAAGAGCTGTGAACGACCCAGTTCCCGTGGGCGGGAGTGATAGCTCTAAAAAATCTTGGTCGCCTTATTTGGTAGGTGGGTGCGGTGGTTTTTGCTTTGGGGTGATTGTCTGCGTTGTGTTATTGATTGCTTTAGGCGTTGTTGCGTCCATTTATGATTAGAGGCGCTTTATTTCGGGCGGGTCTGTATCTGGCAACTCTGTGCCAGATTTACAGCGAACCAGGGAAGCCCGCCTTTGGGCAAGTGGTAGCGCAAGGGCATAGTAGTGCGATACCCCTTACCAGGAGCTCGCTCTTGAGCAAATAGCAATTCGTGAATGTGACGGCTTGGAAAATTGTGCCTCCAGGCCGTTTTCGTTTTTACTACCCTTGCAAACAAACCCTCGTGAAGTTAGTAGGAAGAATGTTCCTCGAGGTTGAAAACAGAGCGGGTTTTGATATCTACTTCTCTTCTAAGGAGCCGGGCTGTCCATGACAATGGTTAGTGCGACTATTGGTCGCTACCACATAATAGAGGAACTGGGACGCGGTGGAATGGGGGTTGTTTACAAAGGGCACGACCCCTTGTTGAACCGTTCTGTTGCTATTAAGATTCTTTCTCAACAACTGATAGGCAATTCCGAGTGTAAAGATCGCTTCATTCGCGAAGCCCAAGCTGCCGCTCGTTTAAATCATCCCAACATTACCGCCATTTATGA
>OMRK01000057.1 GCA_900313515.1 uncultured bacterium
AATCCACTCAGCGTTTCAAACTTACCCCCTTCCCATTCAAGCCCTTTAACAACTCATCCCCATTAATTATCGAACATCCCACGCGCACCCATCACTTTCATAGCATTTAGATCTTACCGGCAACTTGACGGGCAAGACTAAGACAGCTTACAGGACAGCAACCGAACCATCCAGCACCCCCCCATTCATAAACACAAAGAGCTGAATTTTTCAAATTCTCAGCTCCTTGAACTCTTAGGCTCTCTGTTCTCTGGTTTATTCGTGCCGCAAGGCTTGGATAGGATCCAGCTTAGACGCCTGCACAGCCGGGTAGAGGCCGAAGAACACACCCACGGTGGCCGAGAAGACGAAAGCCATTATTATTGAGCTCGGCGAAATCTGCATTTCCATAGCCATAAAGCGCGTGCCCAAGGAAGTTAGGCCAAAGGAAAAGGCCACCCCCAAGAGGCCACCTACTAAACTGAGCATAAGCGATTCTATCAGGAACTGGCGCAAAATGTCACTACCCCTGGCCCCTAAGGCCATACGGATGCCTATTTCCCTAATGCGCTCGGTTACAGAAACCAGCATAATATTCATAATACCTATGCCGCCCACCAAAAGAGACACAGAAGCAATGCCGCCCAAAAACAAGGTGAAGGTCTTGGTCGATTCATCCATCATACTGGCCAACTCAGCCTGCGTGCGTACTCTAAAATCGTCCTCATCGCCATCATGAAGCCTATGGCGCACGCGCATAAGGGAGGTTATTTCCTCAACACAGGTATCAACCGAATCCTTATCCTTAGCCGAGCATTGAATATTACGAATATTGCGAAGACTAAAAAGGCGGTACATGGCCGTGGTGTAGGGCACCAAAATGGTATCATCTTGACTCATTCCAAAGCCACTTTCGCCCTTGGCCAAAAGCACACCGATAACCCGCACCGGAGTCTTGTTAATGCGCACGCTCTGGCCTACCGGATTTACGTTGGGGAAGAGCTCCTCGGCCACAGTAGCACCTAGAATACAAACCTTGAGACGACCACGCACATCCTCGTCGCTTATAAAACGGCCCCGGGTGAGTTCCCAATTGGCAATATCCCGGTAATCGGGCGAACAACCCATTACCGTGGTATTCCAGTTCTGTTCCTGAAATATAACCTGCGCCGATGTCTGGGTGACGGGACTAACCTTAGTCAATCCGGGTATCGAGCTCTTAATGGCCTCAGCATCTTCTATTGTCAAACGGGAATTGCCGTAAGCACCACTGCGAGCTCCACCCTGTTGAATTGACCAGGCAGAAATAGTTATGGTGTTTGTACCTAAATTGGCAATGCTGGACTGAATGCTGTTTTGGGTGCCGGTACCCAACGCCAGCATGGTAATAACCGTGGAAACACCGATGATAATGCCCAACATAGTCAAAAACGAGCGCATCTTGTTGCGCATTAGGGCCAATCCGGCTATACGGAATATCATGAGCCAGCTCATAATTTATTACCTCACTCGAAAGCAATGTCCGATAATTCCCAAGTGCACATGCCTCCCCCTAAACAGCCTAGAAGGGACCGCCCCGTCTACCTCGAGATGAGGCCCTATTCCTGATTAAGGATTTATCGAAGCTGCCGGTAACTACCTTATCACCCTCATGCAAGTCATTGGAAGCTATCTCGGTATTGCTACCATCGGTCAGTCCGGTTTTTACCTCAATGCGCACCAACCTCCCGGGAACGGTTTTATCTAAAGTATAGAGCACTCGAGTTACCGCCTTTTCGGTAGCTCCGCTCACCGCCTTGTCCTCCTCCTTATCACCACGTTTGCCGCGCTTCCTATTCCCGGTGCCGGCCTTAGAATCGTCAATATCTACAGCATCACTGGGTTTAAAGCTCAAAGCTGTGGTGGGAACCAAAAGAATATTATCGTGCCTAACGGTGCTTATATCTACAGTGGCGGTCATGCCGGGAATAAGACACATATCAGGGTTGTTGGTAGATATGATCACCGGGAAGGTCACCACATTGTTGGTGGTGACGGCCGCTTTGCGGATCTCCAGAACCTTGCCGTGAAAGACCTTATCCGGCCAGGAGTCCACGGTGAAAGAGGCCAGGTCGCCCTGATGGATCTGACCAACGTCGGCCTCATCCACGGTAGCCTCAACCTGCATCTCATCTAAATTCTTGGCCAATTTGAAGAGTTCGGGAGTCTGGTACTGAGAAGCCACAGTCTGGCCCTCGGAGACAGCCACACTTAAAACAACTCCATCGATAGGTGAAGTGATACTGGTCTTACCCAAATCCACTTTAGCAGACTCCAGACTAGCCTCACTCTGAGAAACCTCAGCTTTAGCTCCCGCAACAGAAGCTTCAGCTGAAGCAGCCTGAGCCTGGGCCGACTCTACCTGAGTGCGGGCGACTTCAACATCGGCCTTGGAGCCCTCGGCACTGATTTTAGCCGAATCCAGCTCAATTTGCCGACTTTTCAACGTAGCTTGAGCGGATTCTAATGAGGCCTGAGAGGCTTCCATGCTTGCCTTACTAGTGAGCATACTGGTGTAAGCGTCATCGCGTTCACTGCGAGGAATCAAATCCTCGGTGTAAAGCTTGTTCCGGCGCTCGTAATTGATTTTATTATTGGCATACTCGGCCCGGCTCCTGGCCAAATTGGCCTTGGCATTGTAAATCTGAGCCTCAGCATTGGAGACGTTAGCCCGGGCGGTAGCAACCGCTGCCTCTGCCTTTCTGGCAGTAGCCTGCTGGGAGAGCAGTCGAGCTTCTGCTTGCCTGACTGACGCTTTTGCATTATCTGCCTGAGCTACCGCGCTATTGTAAGAGGAACGGGAACGATCCAGACTAGCCTTAGCGCTGTCTACACGAGCCCGCAATGTATCAGGGTTAATTTGAGCAAGAAGCTGCCCCTTTTTAACTTTAGAGTTATGCTCAACATAGATCCTGTCGATAACACCGGAAACTTCGGCACCGACCTGAACCGCCGTGACCGCCTTAAGCGTTCCCGTGGCCGTCACAGTGGATTGAATGGAGCCCTTAGTCACCGGCGCAGTCTTGAACACCTGCTGGTTCCCGGACTTCTTTGAGCGCATAAACAAGAATCCCCCGCCCGCTATAAGGGCTAAAACGATAACAATTACAATAAACCGCTTCATTCTTTTTCTTCCCCTCCAAGGCTCGGGAATTCAGATTTCAATTTTTCTTGAGAGGCGCCGCTGTCGAAAAGCTCAGGCATCTCCGGAATGGGATCCAAAACGAAAGCCTCGTTCACCTCAGGCAGATTATCCATATCGTCCACCCCCAAGACTCTAATCATGGCGGCCTTGGCTACACGCAAACTATTCAGAGCCTTGGCCTTGGCAGTCTCAGCTTGAGCTAAAGTTAACTCGGCGTCGTAAACCTCGACGCTGTCTCCCACTCCTGCCTTATAACGGGCAGACGCCAGCCGGTATTTTTCTTGAGCAGAGGCTAAAGCTGCCTCAGCTGAATCTATGGAAGCCTTAGACTGCCTAAGCACAACCTCAGCACTCTTGACCTCACGATAAACACTCAGGCGCTGGTTGGCAAAATCTTCGGCCAAAGCTCGGATACGAACAGCCTGGGAATCCTCCTCATATTGTTGCATGTAACCATCAAAAATCGACCAATTGAGACTCAAGCCTATGCTCCAGCTTCCTTCAAAAGGAGAAAGAGAGCCACTACCGCCCAAATTGCCGCTCAACCGCAGGCTGGGAAGGTTGCCCGATCGAATGGACTCCAGCTCGGTCAAAGCTGAACGAAATCCTATTAAGGAGGACAAAAGCTCCGACCGGTGGGCCATAGCCGTCTCTAAAAGCTTCCGAGAGTCTAAATCCCCTACTCGTTCCCAATAAGGATCCGCAACCAAATAATAGGGCTCGGAAGAAGGTTCTCCCATAGCAACATTTAAATCCACCCAGTCCAAAAGCAATTGAGTTTGAGCCTGCACCACATCGTGCTGGGCAGAGGCCAGATCGGCCTGAGCAGAAACGACATCGGACTTAGCCTTCAAGCCGGTTTCATAATGACGCTCGGCCTCTTTCAAGCGTATTTCCCTATTATGCACGGTTTCTTGAGCTATTTCCAAAAGAGTCTGATCGATATAGCAAGCGAACCAGGCCTTGCGCACATTCAAGAGCACAGTCTGACGTGTAGTTTCCAAGCTGGCCAACGAGGAAGCCTCAGCCAGCTCGAAACGGCGCAGCTTGTGCTTACGGCTGAAATCCAACAGAGTCTGACTAATACTAATTCCCGCGTTGATACGACTGCTGGAGCGTGTATGGCTGTCCGAACTTGTGGCCAATACGCCGCTGTGACTTAATCCGGCGGAAAAGGAGATATCCGGATAGATATTAGCAAGCCAAAGACCTAACTGTTCATGCGAAACCATAGCGGAGTATTCACTGGACTTGATTTGCGGGTTATTCTTTAAGGCACACTCCTCAGCCTGGTACAGGGTAAGCTCTCGGCGCTCGGTTGCCGCAGAGGCGGCAGTTTGACCTTGCGGCTCGTCCGCCGCCGGAGTTGTTACCGGAGCTGCCGCGTTGTCGGTCGGTGCAGTACTATCGCCGGTGGAAGCAGCACTTTCTTGAAGACGCTTGAGCTCTGTTACCGCCTTCTGCAACCGTTGCGTGTAATTCCGAGCGCGTTGCAATGTAACGTTGTTTTCCTGGGGCAGAGCCGGTTGAGCCCCAACAGAAGGTACGGATGTTTCCGGTGTCGATGCCTGCGAGTCTGCGGGTGAAGCCGCCACACTGTTTTGCGTTACATGACCTGCAATAGAAGGCACAGAACCGGTGGCCGGGGCAAACGAACCCGGCGTTTGACCTGACGCATCCAATACCTGCAACGGTGCTCCCAGCTGTGAGGCCAATCCACCCGACAAATTAAATTCAGAATCGACTTCCGGAGAAGCCGATATATCTAAGCTGACCGAATCCGTTCCTGCTGACCTGCAAGCTGATGGTTCGGCGTTTGCAGAATCCGAACGGGGCATTGCACACCAACCGCCCGATGGCCCACCTACCGCAATGATCGCTATAAATAAACCAGCCCGGCACCATTTTTTAGCGTTAAAAAAGTTCATCCAAATACTTCTTACTCTCGAATTACGTAGGATACTCCGAATTAACTAAAAAAGACTACCCACATCCAACAAAAATAAGGGAACACTTTTGCTGGGGTAGACCTCAACCCCTTTTGTTTAGTATGAGAAATAGTAATTTGGTTTTAGGAAAAAATAAAATTTTGGTTAAGACGAGATAGGCTCGTGCTAAACTGCAGTAAAACAGCAAGAATCACCTATATGGCAGTTTTGGTAGGCCTGTCTGTAGCACTGAAGATGCTGCAGTATCTGCCCATAATGCAGTTTTTTTTCCTCTTTGTAGCTTTTCCCATAATATTGGCCGGCTTTATGCTAGGCCCTCGGGCTGGTTTTTGGGTGGGAGCAATAAGTGATATTTTAGGTTATGCTCTGTTCCCCGGAGGCCCTTACTTTCCGCCCCTAACCATAACCCAAGGCCTGACTGGCTGCCTGCCCGCTTTGATCGTGCGCTGGCTGTGGAAAGATAAACCGCTTTCGTTCAGTCGGCTGTTGATAGCGATTGCTATAAGCCAACTACTCACCAAAGGTCTTATGGTTCCTTTGTGCCTGCATGTACTGTACCGACCTACCCCCCATTGGTTTTACAGCTGTTGTTTGTACGCAGCCGCATCATTGCCAGCCCAGGCTTTTCATGTGCCTCTCTATGCCTGGCTGATCAATTACATTTTGCAAACAACTAAACAAGCCAAAACGATCTAAAAATCCGGCAGCCTAGACCACCGGATCGGACTTTTTCTGCGCTCCCAAAAGATCACACAATAATCTTTGCCGCGTCTTATGCGAGCTCGGCTACATCACACCGTGAGCAAAACTGCCCAAGACCGCTTTCTGCCACACCTTCTGCGGGTCTAACGATGTAGGCAATCTTAGGCCTCGGATACTCCCGAACAACAATCTCCCCGGGCTCTTAGGCCAAGACTAACTCCTGCCCAACAGCCCCGAGGAGCTCACCTATCTTTTCGGCCCCAACTGACGATGATGCGGCAGCACGATCACTATCTGTTGCCGGACCTGAAAATGCGGATGCGCTTTACGCCATCAGAGCGGCTGTTTTCCTGGCGCCTATTTTGGCGTTCAGAATGTTCATTGCCATATCCACGATTTTCACGGCCATCGCGACGTGAATCACGCCTTCGATCATCGCGGCGAGCGCCGGAGCCACGGCGCGGCTGCTCACTACGCCCATCACGATAAGCGCTACCATTCCTGCCGTAGGAATCTCCGCGCCCGCTCTTGCCTCGGTACGGTTCCCGGCCCCCACGCAACGATTTGCGCTCACGCTCTGTACGGTTCTGCTTGTTTCCATGGCGGGAACTGCCGCGTTCACCACGTTGTGAGCCGCCATCACGCTTAAAGCGTCCGCGCTCACCCCATCTACTGTCCCCTTCGCCGCGTTCATCCCGCCTGTAAGCAGCATCGAAACGACGGGCTTCCTTATTGTCGGGCTTTTCCCGCCGGCGCCCTCCGTCCCGTTCCTCGCGGTAATCACGTCTGGGCACGCGCGAAGCCGCCCAACGGGGAGCCTGTTGCCAATCCTCACGCTCGGCCCGGCCCTCACGTTCTTCCTGCTTAATTCGCTCGTCCTCGGCATCAGAATTTCCAAAACCATGCTCACGTCCAGCATTGCCGCCGTATTCACCCTCATCGCGCCATACTGTCCGGTCCGGTTCACGTCTGCGCGGGCGCACTTCCCGCACTTCCGCCTCCTCTGAAAAATCTTGCTCTCCCAGTGAAACGGGCGCTTCAGCTTCATCCAAACCGTGAGAAGCTGATATGTTCTCGCCATTCTCCGGTTTAGCTCCACCAACGCTAGCCTTGGATACGACCTCCTTGACTTCAGACGTATCAATCTCCGAATGGCCGCCAATAGCTTCAGAGACAACAGAGACCTCAGGGCCGCGCCCACCACTAGCTCTACTGTTTTCAGCAAATCCCGCCGCGGAGCTAGGCTTTGACTCAGCCGCCATGTCTTTGTCTTCAACTCGAAGGTTATTCTCGGATCGATGCGCCTTTTCAGGTCCTTCAATCACCTCAAAAATAGGCTTTTCCGTCTGTCGGGAATTGCGCAACTCCCTTTTAGCCATGCCAGCGTAATTATCTTCCACATTGCGCTGTATCCCATTTTGAGAACGAGCAGATTCCTTGCGCAAGAAACGGCCTATCTGAGAGAGATTATTTATAGCATCGGTTAGGCCATCTAAAACGTAAAGCGAAATATCAGTAGGCAAGACGCCGCTGGGGCCGATGATCAAATTTGGTTGGAAGAACTCTTCGGCATACTGTTCAAAGTAAGCGCTTAAATTGTTGGGAGACTCCCAGCTTACGGTTTCGTGATTTATGCCACCCAGGACACAGCGTTTCCACTCAGCAGCGCCACTCCGCAGAGATTGCTTGGCGGTAAAATGAGGCCAGCTAACCACCTGAGTATTGTAAACCTGCAAAGTGTCGAAATAGGGTCGTCGGCTCTCTATACGCAAAATATTAAAGGGAGCACTGCCGGCCGCCGCCAAAACACGCTGATTGTATGGCAAGCAGATTTCCTCATGACCTATGGGATCCAAGACGTCGTGACCAGCTTCGGCAATGGTGAAAAATATACCCTTTATACCCAGCCCCATGGCCTTTTCAACGTACTTAGCCTGCGAGGAAGATATGATATCTAAGGCCACCTTGACCATTTCGGGACGGCGTACAGCGGCATTTAAGACCATCTGTGGACTGGACAGCTTGCACAAAACGGTCCATGGACTGTCCACCGAATCTACAACCCAGGTTTGGCCGCGCATGGCTTTGACAATCTTCTCCAAAGCTAGCAGCTGACTACTCCAGAAGCCTTCTTCGGCCGCAGCCTTAGGGATCTGCAGGAAATCACTCACCCGCTCAAAGCTGCGCACACCGCTCAGAGGGTAAGGGTATCCGGAAATTACCCTCAGGAAATCAGGCTTGAAACGATTAGCAAAAGCTATATGAGCATCGGCTATAGCCTCGCCCGACATGTGCTGTAGACCAAAATTATACCAAAAAGAAAAGGGAGGGCGGTCTACCGTAGCACCGGACAAGACCGCTTCTAAACGCTCATTACTGTTCATAAGGCGGAAAGTTCCGCAACGCTGCGTGAACTTCCTCTAGCTTTGAATTTAGCTCCTACCCTAAAGCATCGGCAACAAAGGCGGCCCAAGCCAGAGCAACCCCCACAAAGGCCCACACGTAAGGCAAGGTTGTTTTCAAAAGCTTATCGGCATTAACTTTGGTAAACTGAGCCAGCCAAACATTATGAGTGTTGGTTGGATCGCAAACTCCCTGTACCTGACCTACACTGAAGAAAGCAGCCAAAATAGCCGTAGGCGGCAGAATACTGCTTCCCAGTAGAATGCTAGCTACCCCAGCCCCCAAGCCGTACATATTGAGGGGACCGCGGTATAAGGCCATAGGGGCCAACACGAAGAAGATCAGCACAAAGGCCCAGGGAGTCTGAGGAATGATAGCCTGCAACAAGGGTTCCATAACCAGGCGCGTAGGCTCGGCCGTCATGGCTGCCAGACACATCCCTATGCCGATAAAAAGTCCCAGCACGGGGGCAATATCCTTTAAGCCCTCCAAAACTGCAGCGCTCAAATTATTGACTGCCTTTTTTGGTTCGGTGGTAAGTATTCCCCAAATGATGCCCACAACAAAAGCGGGGATAATGGGCATATTGAAGACAAAAATTAGCAAAACCGGCAGCACCGGCGTTATTAAGGACGGTAAAGAAGCTCTAGATTTAGGCAACTCGGCGCTCTCAGCCCAGTTAAAACTCCCCCGCTCTCGCCACATACCCACTCCCAGAAAAACTAAGGTAGTCACCGACAGCAAGATCCCATAGACCAAGACGTAACTTTGCACCGTATCCTGAGGCAGCTTCAAAACATCGACATAGAACCCCAGATTTACAGGATTGAAAATACCACCTAAAGCAATGGCCAAAAGCATTAGACCGGCAGAAAAGGATGCGGAAAGCCCAACCCCCATCATGATGGGCAGAACCAATGAACCGATCATAATCACCGCCCCCAAACCTGTAACTGAGGAGAAACAAACGGCCGTCATGAGAGTGAGAATCAGGGCCAGCCAAAACTTGTGCCGGCCAGCATATTCGGCGGTGAGGCTTATAAGACGAGTAGCAATACCACTACGCATTACCACCTGGGAAAGTATGGAACCGAAAGCGGCAAACATCATGGCCTGCGCTAGTTTTACCGAACCCTGAGTTAAAACCGTATCGAAAATAAACTGCCCCAAGGTACTCTCACTGTTAGACCAATCGTAAAACACCCCAGCCACTAGGCCCACCACCACCGCCATGGCTGGCAGGGCCAGAAGCGCCGGCAATTTGCGAGTCATCATTAAAGCGGCAAATATCAGGAAGATAACTACTATCAGAATACCAGCAAACATTTGTCTTTAACTTTCTTAGGTTCCATAACGGCGACTGCGGTGCTGATACTCCAAAATAGCCCGATAAATAAAGGCTTCATCAACATCGGGCCAGTAACAGCTACTGAAGTAGAATTCCGTATAGGCAGACTGCCAGAGCAGAAAATTGCTCAAACGCAACTCACCGCTGGTACGGATCAAAAGATCGGGATCGGGGCTGCCCTCAGTGTAAAGCATAGAAGAAAACATTTTTTCGTCTATGTCGGCAGGGTTTAGCTTTCCAGAAACCGCCCCCTGAGCTAGACGGCGAGCGGCCTGCACAATCTCTTCTCTGGAGCCATAATTCACGGCTAAGTTTAGTACCAGATCGTGGTTATGGGCCGTTACCTGTTCGGATATTTCCAATTCACGACGCACAGACGCGGCTAGGGCCGACTTGTCGCCTATAACATGCAAACGCACGCCCGTATCCAACATCTTCTGACGCTCAGCTTTGGCATAATGCTCAAAAAGCTGCATAAGCACAGAAACCTCAGCAGGGGTGCGTTGCCAATTCTCCGCTGAAAAGGCGTAGGCACTGAGCATCTTAACACCCAGGTTACGACAAGTCTCCATAACCGTGCGGAAAGCCTCAACGCCAGCCTTGTGGCCCATAATTGCCGGAAGAAAACGCTTTCTGGCCCAGCGGCGGTTACCATCCATAATAACGGCTATATGCGCAGGTAGGCAACTCAAATCTAAACGCTCGTAAAGCTCCGCTGCCGTCAAGCCTCCTTGGGAATCGATCTGATTGGTGCTTTCTGAATTACTCAACTTTACCTGCGGCGCTCCCGAACAATTCTCTCAAACTTGGGATAGGTCAAAACCCACTCCCATTCCCCCATCCAGGCAGAATTCCAAGCCGACAAATCGCCATCGTTTAACTCCCCCCCTTGAGGCTGTTTCCGTTGGGCAGCACCGGAGAGCGCCGCGCCATCAGTTTTCTCGACAGCACCAGGACCGGCCATAGCCGCGCCTTCACCCTGTCCAACATTGCAGGTGCTCTTTCTAGAAACGTAGGGGCGCACCGTCATAATGCGTAATGCGCCCTCCCCTATCCCAGAACAAGGCGGTCGGCTGACCACAACATGACGCGGCGCTTGTCCCAGCTTTTCCGCCAGCGGCAAGGCCTCGCTGTATTCCCAGCCCAGCCAGTCCCCTGGCCGAACAAGTGCTGCCGAATCCATTACACCTCCATAATCTCTTTTTCTTTGCTACTGAAAATCTTACCCAGCTCTTCCACCTGCTTATCAAGCAGCTTCTGAATATCGTCTTGGGCCTTCTTGACCTCATCTTCGGAGGCGCCATCCAGCTTCTTGAGACTGTCCATAGCGTCGCGGCGAATGTTGCGCATGGAAACCTTGGCCTCTTCCGTCATCTTCTTAGCCTGCTTAACCAGCTCTTTGCGGCGCTCTTCGGTTAAGGGCGGGAAGACCAAGCGGACCATCATACCATCGGCGGTGGGATTGATACCCAAGTCAGATTTTTGTATGGCCTTCTCTATGGCGCTGAGATTTTTCTTGTCGAAGGGAGTAATGGTGAGCATTCGGGGATCGGGCATGCCGATGGTTGCCACCTGATTTATGGGCATTTCCGAGCCATAGGCCTCAACCGTAATACGATCTAAAAGAGCAGGAGTGGCTCGACCGGTTCTTATGGAAGCAAAGCCGCGTACCAAGCTTTCCCTGGTTTTCTTCATTCTGTCTTCTGCATCCTTACGTATACTGGGATCTATCATTACTGCATTTCCTCCTTAACCAAAGTGCCCAAATTCTCGCCCTCTATAACAACCTTGCGCAAATTTCCAGGCACGGTTACATTAAAAACATAAACGGGGAGATTATGATCGCGGCAGAGCGAAAAAGCGGTGGCATCCATAACCTTAAGGTCACGCTTTAAAGCCTCGGTAAAGGTGATGGAACTGAAGCGTTTGGCTTGAGGGTTCTTGCGGGGATCGCTATCGTAAACACCGTCCGTCATGGTTCCCTTGAGCACCACATCCGCCCTAATTTGCAAACCACGCAGTGCCGCCGCCGAGTCGGTGGTAAAGAACGGATTGCCGGTTCCTCCAGCAAAGATCACAACCTTACCATCCTCAAGGTGCTCTATAGCCCTGGAAGCCACAAAGAGCTCGGCAAATTGCGGCAAAGATATGGAGGTCATAAGTACCGCCGCCTGATCGTCTTGAGTACGCAGAGCATCGGCAAAGGCAATACCGTTCATAATGGTGGCCAACATTCCCATAGAATCGGCATTGACCTGATCCATGTAGGGTGCCATGCGTCCTCGCCAGAAATTGCCACCTCCCAAAACGACCCCCACCTCAAAACCGGCTTTGGCCAGCTCAGCTACCTGCCGGGCGTAACTTAAAATAGCCTCACGATCCAATCCCAAGTGCTGCTCTCCGGCCAAAACCTCACCGGAAAGCTTCAGCAACACACGCTTAAAACGAAGCCCTGTAGACAAATCCACTGCACCTCTTCCCGTCCTTTTAATTGCGGCCAGTACCTTTCCGTAAAAAGGCCCTTCTTTCCCCCTAACTTAAAAAAAAATGAACTGTGGCCTCGCACCCACTGACTGTAGCCCTTCTGTGGGCAGGCACTTCTCTTCCCGCAGAAGAAGCTGTGCACTCACCGGCAAGTTAGTTCCAGCGTTAGCTAAAAAGAATCGACAATGCAGGCACAAAAACAAGGAAAAACACGAAGGCAGAGAGATTAACAGAGAATGACCCGCGAATTGATTAAATCCAGCGCCCACGATTCTCAAGAGCGCGAGGAAAAAAATTGGAAGAGAAGAGGTGTTCCCACCTCACAAGAACAGGAAATTTTTAATCTCCTGCAGAGCCTGGTCGAGGCTGCCGGTGGCCGAGTTGGCGTTATGATCCTGTGGAACTCACCACTGGAAAGTACTAATTTCCGCACCAATACCCGCTTTCGCACCTATCGTTGCGGTCTGGATAAATATCCAGGCGAACGTCTTACCGCTATGGCCATGGAAACGGCCAAAAAAATTTACCGTGCTCTAGCCGAAGGCTTCAGTGAACCAACCGTGCACCGTTCCAAAAAGTTGCAGCGCAGTTTCGAAGGCGAAGCCGCCCGCCTGGGTTTAGGACGCTCCTATGCCCTGCTTATGCCGGTCCTTGCCGACGGGGAGACTACCGGATTCTTTTTGATGCTGCACCCTCAAGATCTACCTTCCTTCCTGCGCCGCTACCCCCAAATGTACAATTTAGTACTGAACCGCCTGGAAGTTACGGTTCGCCATGCCAACCTGCTTTACAACCTGATGCGCGAACGCAGTTGGTTCGATACTATGGTTAACCGTTCCAACGAAGGCGTAGCTATTGTCGATAAGGAAAGCAGGGTTGTAGGTATAAATCCTGCTCTGGAACGCCTGAGCGGCTGGAAGGCGGCCGACATTGCCGGTCAGCCGCTCCATAAGGCGTTGCCCATAAGTTCCATAGGCGGCGGACACGGCGCATCTGTTCCCAATACAAACGGCTTCGGTCTGACCCTTTACAACCAGCCCAGCCTTCTAAACATTTCCATAAGTGCCGATCCTGTGGAGGCAGTTTTAACCAACCGCGACGGTCAACCGATCGATGTGGAAGTTACTGGCCTCACCGTGCGCAACGACAAGGGTATTCCCAACGGCTGGGTTATGACCGTGCGCGATATCAGCAAGCGCAAGGAAACTGAACGTCTGGGCAAAATTTTCCTTTCTGCCATGTCCCACGAGCTGCAAACTCCCATTGCTGTAATAAAGGGTTTCGCCGGTCTTATGAGCGATCCGGAGATAGAGTTAAGCCGCGAAACTATTCTACAGAAATCCCAAGTTATCTTGGAGGAGAGCGAGCGTCTGCAGAAGATGGTCAAGCAAATGCTGGAGGCGGCCTCAATTCAAGCCGGCGGCATAAACTTAAATTGCGAAATGGTCAATCTAGACGGCATAGCCTCCCGCACTATCCGCCGTTTGGGCGGCCTGGCTGAAGGCAAGGGCCTGGTTTTGGAAAAACAGGTCTCAGAGGCGGCGGTTACCGTGTGGGGCGATCTCTCTCGCTTGGAACAAGTAATGGCCAATCTGGTTGAAAATGCAATAAAGTACAGCACTAAAGGAAAAATTACTATCAGCATTAAAGACGGCGGCAGTTCGGTGATTGTCTCAGTTACAGATCAAGGTCCAGGGATCAGCCCGGAAGAAGCTCAGCGTATTTTCGGACTCTTCGAGCGCGGCCAGGAGGTAAAAAAGAAGATTCGCGGTAGCGGTCTTGGGCTTTTTATCTCTAAGGCTATTGTTGAGGCTCACGGCGGCACTATCGGTGCGGCGGCCCAGGAGGGCGGCGGCTCCTGCTTTTATTTCAGCTTACCTAAAAAAAATGGAGATAACTAAGTTATGGCTTTAGATAACTACAAGGGTCGGCGCATTGTAGCAGTTGAGGACGATCCCCACGTTTTAGACCTGATCCGTACCACCTTGGAAAGTGCCGGCTTTGTGGTTTCAGGCGCCACCACTGGCATAGAGGGCACGCGCCGTATCCGCGACGAGCTACCAGATTTGGTCCTTTTAGATGTCAATCTACCAGACATCTCCGGCTTCGAGGTTTTGGAGGATGTGCGCCGCTCCCTGGGTATTCCCTGTATTATGCTTACCGTTCAGGATGATGAAGATGCCCGAGTACGCGGTTTGGAACTGGGAGCCGACGATTACATAGGCAAACCCTTCGGCCACCGTGAACTGGTGAGCCGTATTAAGGCTGTACTGCGCCGCCTGGACGCTCCAGCTCCTCTGGCCCGCGATAAAGTGCAGGTAGATTCACGCCTTATGGTCGATTTTGACCGCCGCCTGGCTGTAGTCGACGATGAGGAGATACATCTACGCCCCACCGAGTATAAGTTGTTGCACCACTTTATAAACCATCCTGGCAAGCTGCTAAGCCATGAGAACCTACTCTCCCGCGTTTGGGGACCAGAGTACCGCGATGACACCCAGCTACTGCGCCTTTATGTCAACTATTTGCGCAAAAAAATTGAACCCGATCCAGCCAATCCACGTTATATTTTCAACGAACGAGGTCTAGGATACAGGTTCTGCGACTACAACAAACAGCAATAACTGAGCAAGGATTGTAACAAATTAGGCAAATTTGCTTTTGTCTTGGCTGCGTTCGTTTACTTTATGGCCTGCTGGGGTGATAAGTTAGCATATTTGAGGTTCAAATAGCTAATTAGCTCGGTGGTGAGCGGCAACTTGGTTGCGTTTGGCCCTGTCTGCTCGGCCTTGTTCGGGGTCGGCTATGGGTGCTGGTGACCAAGCTCGAGCGTTTTTGGATGGTAATATTTGGGAAAGTTTACCTGTTTAAAGCTAGAGCGGCTGTTGGGTAGTTTTCCTTGTTTAGAGGGTTAAAGTCTTTGGATGCGATACGTACAGGAACATTAGCTTCATTTTGCAGTAGCATTTTGGGCATGCAGAAGAAAATGCTGAAGCAGTCTGGCATGTCTAAAACCTCTGCTGCAGAAGCGGCTGACGATGTCTTTCTTTCCTCTGAGGCAGCCCGTGCTCAGGAAGCCATGGGTGTAGACCAGGCCAATAACGCCCCGGCCACCCCTCAAGAGCGTTTCCTGGCTAGCGCCATGGAGGAGCTCAGCCAGTTAGATCCCAACTCCGAAACCTTCTTCTACGATTCCACTTCTACACTGGTAAATTTGGCTCTTCGCGAATCATTCGGCGACAGGATAACCCGCAACGAGGGCTATCCGCAGATGAAAGATAAAATCGTCCATACTATCATGCAGGATGAGCGTTACAGCGAAATCATGGGCGATTTCCTGGAAAATTGGAGCAAGGTAGCTACTATACAGAATGAGCAGGCTTATGCCGATATGGAACAGGGCGAAGAACTGCCCGAAGGGGTTGATAACTGGTCACACGAGTAGCATAGCCTTTAAAACACTGTGAGCTGAGAGCTCCAGTAGCAATAAAGATCGGCCGGGCCGTATAGACCCGGATGATAGTAAGACACCGTGAGCCGGTTGCTCCGACAATGACCAGAGCAACCGGCTCATTAGTTTGCTTACCCTTCCGTCTTGATCTTCCGAAAACTTACTCGGGCCGCCTAAGCACAACCGTCCGGCGGTGCTCACCTCATTTTGTTAACACAGAAGTGAAGCCACGTCGTTGGGGCCTCATATCGCCCAACAATTCTGGGAATAGGCAACTCAAGGCAGAGCTGGTTGGCGCAGACAAACCATCCAATCGCCCACGTTCCCGCCGCTCTGGAACCAGGTTGTTAGCTGTTGGTCTATTTGAACAGCGGCTCCAACGCCTCGTGCATCAACACCCGAGCCATAGCTTTGCGATACTCGGCCGTCGAACGAATGTCGGCGATGGGAGTCACCTCGCTTTGGGCAACCAGGCAGGCCTCCTCCAGGCGCTGGGGAGTCAGAGGTTCGGCTAAAAGGAATTCCTCTGTCTTTTTAGCCCGCAGAACGGTTGGTCCTACCGAGCCGAAAGCTACGCCTACGTAATCGAAAGCTTGACTATTTTCAGCCTTCAACACGTAACTAAAGCCGATATTGATCTTACTGATAGCCAGCGAATTGCGCTGAACGATAGAATGCCAGAACCCCTGAATACCTTCACGTATGGGAATAGAGACACTGTGGATAATTTCACCCGGCTTCAAGACCGTGCGGCGAGGACGCAGAGCGAACTCGTCAACCGGCACACTGCGCTCCCCCTCAGAAGATATAAGATTTAAAACTGCCCGCAGACTGTAGAGAGCCGGAACGGTGTCGGCCGCAGGCGAAGCGTTACCGAGATTTCCGCCGATGGTGCCGCGGGAGCGTACCTGCGGACCACCCACATTGGAACTAGCTTGCACCAGCGCTGGAGCATGCTTTTTGAGCAGAGGGCTACGCATTATCTCGTGATGGGAAACTCCAGAGCCTATAATTATGCAATCCTTCTGCTGCCTTATGCCGTGCAAATCGGGAATATCGGAGATATCCAGCCAAGTACCAGCCGGAAGCATATCCTTTTGCACCATCAAATCGGTGCCGCCAGCCAGATAAAAAACCGGGCCTTCTTCGGCAGCACTCAAGGCAGCCGAAAGGAGGGAAGCCAAACTGGTGTGACGCTCAAGCTTAATGTTCATTAATCTGCCCTCCTTACTTTTACTGCCCACTCTGGTCTTCTAAAGCTAGATCCGCCAAGGGTGCAGGATGAATACCCTCGACATCTTTAAGATTAGATCCCAGCCCGGCGGCCTTACGTTCCCGTTCAATTTTAGCTGCCCGCAGGACAGCCCGGAAAATCTTATGATATCCGGTGCAACGACATATATTGCCGCCTAACGCATAGCGCACATCTTCAGGAGTAGGGTTCTCGTTTTCTTCCAGAAGCGCCCGAGCAGCTAAAACCATACCGGGTATACAGAAACCGCACTGCACAGCCGCTTCCTCAACAAACATCTCCTGAATGGTATCCAAACGCCCCTCAAAGGCCAGGCCCTCAATAGTAACAAAACGGTGTCCCTGGGCCTGAATGGTCATAACCAAACAGGAATCTACCGGCTTTCCGTCCATAAATACGGTACAAGCACCGCACTCACCCTTGCCGCAGCCTTCCTTAACACCGGTCAGATGCAATTCCTCACGCAAGGTGTCCAAAAGGCGAGCTGTAGGATCTACCATCTTATCAACAGGATGGCCATTTACCGTGCACTGCAGCCTAAAATTCTTCTCCGCCATATCCAAATCTTTCCTCTCGCGTCCCTCAGTAAAGGTTCAATACCTACCAGCCGCCGACTAAACCTGATCGACTCCTGCCTGTTCTTCCTTCTGCTTCTGCAAGGCTTCCCAAACTCGCTCGGGTGTAACCGGAATATGCTTGAAACGCAAACCGGTAGCATCAGCTATGGCATTAACAATGGCCGGCGCTACCGGTACCATGGGGGTCTCTCCAAAGCCCTTGGCTCCATAGGGGCCAAAGGAATACTCATGTTCTACAATAACCGGCACAATGGGGGGCACATCGGTTGAGGTTGGAACAATATATGTAGAAAGATTATTGTTCATTATATGCCCGGCCTTGTTGAACTTGTATTCCTCCATCAAGGTATAGCCTATGCCCTGCAGGGCGCCGCCCTGAATCTGGCCTTCTACCAATACAGGATTGACGGCCCGACCTATATCCTGGCCACTCACAAACTTGTTGACCTTAACCTCACCAGTCCAAGTATCTACAGTTACATCAGCAGCGTTGGCACACCAAGCGTAAATTTCGTAGGTATCACCGTGACCGGTCTTATCGTCGAAAGTAAGCTTGTAACCGGGGCGCGAATATCCCTGAGCAGCCATCTGCACCCCACCTATCCAGCATTTCGTAACGGACTCAGACCAGCTAATTTCCTCATCACCTAAGAACTCGTCCATGCGCTCTCTGATAATCTTACAGGCATCCACCACCGCCCGACCAGCGCACATAGTCGTACGACTAGCCACGGTAGGCCCAGAATCGGGCACCTGAGCAGTATCGGAATCGGCCAAATGGAGTCGCTCATAGGGACAACGCAGGGTTTCTGCGGCCATCTGCAGGAGAGCAGTCGTCATGCCCTGACCGATCTCGGTGGTACCCACAGAAACAACTACCGAACCATCAGCAGCTACCACCACGTTAGCCGAAGAAAAGTTGTTAGGACCACCATTGGCACCCAGCCCCACTCCATAGTGGCTCACCGAAAGGCCAACGCCACGCCGGTAACGACCAGTAAGCTTAGGCAGAGCCTTAACACTCTCGTAATCGATCTCTTTCTTGACTTTCTCCACAACCTCATCGAAGCCGACCGATTCGCCCAAATACTGACCACTGGTGAGCTTATCACCAACACGAAGCATATTTTTGCGTTTAAATTCTACGGGATCCATGCCAATCTGGTTAGCGACCTCATCCCAGTGGGCATCGGCGGCAAAGGCCACTTGAGGCTGACCGAAACCACGGAAAGCGCCGTTGGGAGCGGTATTGGTACCTACAGCATCGGCTAAGGTACGCACATTGGGAATTTTGTAAGGACCGCCAGCGTGAAGCAGACCACGCCACAAAACAATGCTGGAAAGGGTCAAGAAGGCTCCACCATCTACGTAATAATGAACATCGATAGCCTTAATGTATCCGTCTTTATCTACAGCACTCTTGAAAACAGTACGCGAAGGATGACGCTTGGTCATAGACTCCATATCTTCCTCGCGGCCATAAATCAGCTTAACTGGGCGGTTGGTCTTCCAGCTCAAAACGGAAGCCAAACAGGCCGGTGTGCTGGGAGCATCTTCCTTGCCCCCAAAACCACCGCCAGTAGTGGCCTGCACAATACGCACATGCTGGAAATCTAACCCCAAAACGGTAGCTACCGCCTTTTGCACGTAGAAGGGGCACTGCATAGAACCATAGACCAGAAAACCGCCCCGGTTATCCGGAATAGCTAATGCTCCATTAGTTTCCAGGTAAACATGTTCCTGATGGGAAGTGGTGTAAGTGGACTCATAGATATGCATGCCTGGCTCGGGATTGTTAAAAACAGCCTCAGGATCTCCAGTGAACTGCTGATAGTGCCAGAGAATCCAATCTTTTTTGAGCCCAGCATCTATACCCAGGGCCGGCTCCAGCTCCTCATACTCAACTTCCACCGCCCGAGCGGCCTCTCTGGCTTGCTCTAGGGTTTCGGCGGCCACCAACGCCACCGGCTGAGCTACAAACTTGACCTCACCGGGGGCCAGAAGCGGCAGATCGTTTTTCACCAGTGGGATATAATTGGGGCCTGGCAGATCCTCACAGGTCATGACTGCGGCAACCCCAGGCATGCTTTCAGCCTTCTTGGTATTTATCGACTTAATAATGGCGCTGGCGTGAGGACTACGCACTACTGCAGCGTGAAGCATGCCGCCTACAGATAAATCATTTACGTACCTGGCCTGGCCAGTCAGCTTCTGAGGCGCATCCGGCCGGAACACCGAGCGGCCGACAACATCCATGGGCACGCTCTCGTGCACTGTCTCGCAAATCGTTTCTTTAAGCTCAGGTGCATCGGAATTTTTCATAAAGCTCTCATACTTCCCTAAAAATACGCCTTAACACTCCGCTGGACAGATCGCGGCTAGAAGAGCGGA
>OMRK01000065.1 GCA_900313515.1 uncultured bacterium
CAAAGGCAGGACGTAAATGGTTGACAACAGAAGGAGGATCTGCCCGTTTGGAGTAGATTTTTTCCCAGATGGAGTTGGGGCCGTGTCCTGAGGTCCTGACATCCGCAAAAGATTGTTTACCTTTAGAAGATAATGAACCTTGTTCAGGAGGGATAGCGATGTTTTTAGATTGGTTTAAGAGCAAGAAACCGGCTCTGAAGCTCAAGGCTAATCAGGAGGTGGAGGTCGAGTTCTGTTCAGACAACGTGTTCAAGAACTATTTCACCAAAGTACTAGATGTAAAGAGCAGAAATGTAGTTTTGAAGTTCTTAGGCACTGAGCACCGTCCTGTTAAGCTTGAGGCTGGTCAGCATCTCACCATTACCACTCTGCAGGACGACAAATTATATTATTTTGAAACCGATGTTACCGATGCCGGAACCCGCGAGTTTGATATAGCCGCTCCCAAGGATAATGTGGGCAGTGAAGATGTTCCCAAATTCGATGAAAACTGCAGCATCGAGGCTCCGGTGAGCGTGGAGTATCGTGCCATTAACTTGACTTACAGCCAGTCTGCGCAGACCAAGTCCCTTAGCTTGAACAGCTTAGTTTTATGCTGTAACATTGCCATTCCTGAGGGCACTAATCTATTCGTGGAAATTCAAATCCCTGGCATCACCCCTTACTCATTTAAAGGTAGAGCTATGCGTTCTAAGCCGGATCCCGATGCCGGCGGCAAGAAGAAGTTCCTCTGCGAGATCGAATATGCCGACGATGCCGCCCAAGAGGACCGCATGTCCATTATGCGCTACGCCCTTTACCTCAAACGCCGCGAGCAGCGCCGTAGGGATCGCGGTGAAGACGATATGAGTAAAAAGACCACCCATTAGTGTTTAAGAAACATCCTGCTCTGAGCAGAGCCTCTACAGTTTAACGTCGTTAGCGCTGACAGGGCTCTGCCGCTTGGAGCTGGAAGCTTGAAATTTAAGGTTAGATGTTATAACGTCCACTGGTGCTGAGTCGATGGACGTTGTTTGTTTTTTTCTGGTTCCAAAGGAGTTGCCATTGTGTGTGGTATAGCCGGTATTCTATATCAGTATTCCAGCCCTGAGCAGGATGTTCCAAATTGGGAGGAGATTCTGGACAGCCTAGAGGCCCTCACAGGTCAGCCCATCCTGGTGCAGAAGCCTCCCATCGAGCAGGTAAGCGCCCTGGAGAAGGCCATCGCCCCTCTCAAAGAATATGCCGCCTGGGCCGCTCTTTGGCAATCCTCTAGCCTGCAGGAACGTTTACACAAGGCAGCTTCAGCCGTGGCCAATCTGGAGCAGTCCATCTCCAGCCAGGTTTTGGTGAGCACCTCTCCGTTGCCGACAACTCTAGTAGAAACTTGGAACTCCCTGGGAGTTAAGTTACGTGATCTATCCTGGGCCATAGAACAGGATACTCTGGCTAACCTTGCCAAAGTCCGCACCCTCCTTCCCGACCACATCGAAAACCCCAGCTTGCACGCCTGGAAGATCAATGCTGTCCTCAACAATATGGATCGCCTGGAAGTACGCGGCCGTGACAGCCTGGGCATAAGTGTGAGTGTCCATTTTAAGAACCAGGCTGATTTTACCAAACTATACCAGAGCCTCACCGAAAACGGCTTAATCTCGGAATATGAGAGACGTCTCAACTGCCCAGTTTTAGAGGATCTGAGCATACGTTTTGACAGCGGTGGTGCCGAAACTTTTGACACCTCCCATCCAGAAACCCCTAATATCTCTCTAGCCAACCGTCCGGACCAGGTTCTCCAGAATAACCAAGCTGGAACTCCCAGCCTTATGTTTATCTACAAGGTGTCTCAAGAGGTTGGCGCCCTAGGAGATAATGTTACCGCTATCCGCCACCAGATCAAGGCGGACTCAATATTATGGCAGGCCCTAACCTACCCTGGAGCAGAGACCAACATCTGGTCACACACTCGCTGGGCCTCCAATGGCGTAATCAACGTAACAAACTGTCACCCCGTAGACGAACAGACTGAGCCGGTCGAGGACATGGCCGATCATTACTGGATAGGCGCCGCCTTAAATGGTGACGTGGATAATTTCCAGACTTTGGCCCAGAAGGTTGCCCTAACTGATGGTCGCCATATCAACGCTAAAATTACCACCGATGCTAAAATCATCCCTGTTCTGACCGATTATTACTATCGGCGTTGCCACAATTTACATGAAGCCTTCCTGCAAGCCGTCAACGAGTTCGATGGCTCGGTGGCCGTGGCTTTGAGCTCCAGCTTAGAGCCAGGACGCACTTATTTAGCCCTCAAAGGTAGCGGCCAATCCCTCTTTGTAGGCCTTTGCCAGCATGGTTACGTCTTTGCTTCCGAGGTTTACGGCCTGGTAGAGCAAACCAGCCATTATATTCGCCTGGATGGAGCCACCGAACATATTGCTGGCCATCCCGAAAGTGCTGGCCAAATCTTTGTTTTGGAAGAAACCGCCCGAGGTCTCGAAGGTCTCAAAGCCTTCCACCTTGACGGAACCCCAATCGCCTTGAGCGAAAAAGATGTAAAGACGGCCGAAATTACCACCCGCGACATTAACCGCGGTTCACACAGCCACTTCCTTCTTAAGGAAATCTTTGATGCTCCCCGCTCCGTGGAAAGGACTCTGCAGGGCAAATACTTCATCTCCAAAGAGTTCGAGGGTAAAGCTCAGGTCAACCTTGGACCTGAGGTCTTCCCGCCTTCCCTGGCCGATAAATTTGCTAACCACCAAATCGAGCGAATCCTCTTCATAGGCCAAGGCACGGCCGCTGTGGCCGGCGCTGCCATAGCCTCGATGATGCAGCGTGCCCTCAAGGGTGCTCCCATTGAGATCCGCGCCCTCAAGGCCACCGAGCTCTCGGGATATGCCATGGAAGATGATCTTTCTCGTACCTTGGTCATTGCCGTTTCTCAATCCGGCACCACCACCGATACGAACCGCACAGTAGACATGGTTCGCGCCAATCATGCTACTGTATTAGCCATTGTCAACCGGCGCAATTCCGATCTCACTTTTAAAGTAGACGGTGTGATGTACACCAGCGATGGTCGCGACATTGAAATGTCGGTGGCTTCCACCAAAGCTTTCTACAGCCAGGTTGTGGCCGGTTACCTTTTGGGCTTGCACATCGCCTCACTGGTCGGTACGCTCAGTCAAAAGGAAGTGCGTCGCGAACTGCAAGAGTTGGTGAGCCTGCCGGAAAAAATTGCCTCCGTTTTGGAGAACCGGCATGACATTGAGGTTTTAGCCCGCCGCTATGCCGTAACTAAGCGCGACTGGGCCGTGGTAGGTAGTGGCTGCACCAAGGCCAGCGCTGACGAAATCCGCATTAAGCTGAGCGAACTCTGCTACAAGTCTATAGCAGCCGATTATATTGAGGATAAAAAGCATATAGATCTATCTTCTGAGCCCTTGACGCTCGTCTGTACTGCCGGCCTCCCACCCGTGGCTCTGCGAGATTCCGTTAAAGAGGTAGCCATCTTCCGCTCCCACAAATCCATTCCCATAGTAATTGCCACTGAAGGATTCGACGAATTCGAACGCTATGCCAAGGGTGTAATTTATGTGCCCACAGCCTCCGCCAATGCCTCCGTGCTCTTGAATACTGTGGTAGGCCATCTTTGGGGTTATTACTGCGCCCTCTCCATTAACGATGGAGCCAACTTGCTCCGTCCAGGTCGAGCCATGGCCGTGGAGCACCTGGCCAAAGATGGTGGCTTAGTGTTAAACCAGGCCAACGTTAGACGCTTGTTCTCGGTGGGTAAAGCTTTCCAGGACGATCTCAAGCAGGGCCGCTTCAACAGCTCACTCTCGGTGGATTCCGCCGTGCGCCTTTCCCTTATGTTCCAGTACTTTACCGGCGCTCGTTCCCTGCGCCAGTTCGCCTACGATTTTAAGGGTAACAGCCTGGTGGAGACCATGGTCATTCTGCTCTCTCAGGCTATTCAGGAGCTTTCCCGTCCCATCGATGCCATAAAGCACCAAGCTAAAACGGTTACTGTGGGTATTTCTCGTTCGGAAGAGCTGGCCACCGGTCCCGTCTTCGAGGCTCTGCAGGAATTGAGCATCACCCCCGATGATCTTCCTTACCGCGATTTGGTCTTCCTTAGAGCTTTAAATACGACTATCGATCAGGTTTTGGGCTCTACACTTTACGAGGTAGATGGTTTAAATGCTCTAAACGAGGTTACCGAAGATACGCGCATAAAGGTTGTGCACAAAACGGGCATATCCCGCGATCTGCGCTCTCGCTCCGAGCACAATTCACCGCTGGTGGGTACTAAACAGTGGGTTACCAACAACAGGCGTTCCTACGTGGGCCATGGCCGCAATGACAACCGCCCCATGCTCATAACGCCGGTGATCCGCACCGGTCGAGTAGATCACCTGGCCCTGCTCCATCTGCGCTTTAAGACCGATCTGCCTCTGGCTTCCCGCGTTGAGGTTATAAAGAACCTGACCAATCGCTACGGTGATCTGGTAAGCCAGGTGGAAGAGACCAATATTATTTGGCGCGATGAATTCCTGAATATGCTCAGTGTAGAAGAGCTGGCCACCTTGCGGGCGGCAGTTCTGGCGGAAATGATTATCGCCCGAATGAACGCCAAGGAAGCTGGTCGTTAAAGAATATCAGGCGGCCTAAGTAGCTGCCGTTCTAGAAAAAGGAGATCTGCAAATTATGAAGGTTTTAGTATTAACCAGCACCGCTTTGGGAACGATCAACGCCGCCAACACCGGCAAAACCGAGGAAGAAAGCCGCCAGTTCGGTCAGACCATGATGGCTAAATTCCTGCATAACCTGGAATCTAAGGGCGAGCGCATCTCCACCATTGTTTGCTATACCGAAGGCATATTCAATGCCGTAAAAGGCAGCGAGACGGCCCTTTCTCTGGCCTTCCTCCAGGATGCAGGCGTAAAAATTCTGCTCTGTTCCACCTGTGTAAATTTCTACGGACTGGATAGCAACAATCTGGTTGGCACGATGTCCGACATGGCTACTATTGTAGACACCATCACTAAAGCGGATACAGTGATAAGACCATAAAAAACAGGGCCTGCCAAATTTCCGTTGGCAGGCCCCAAAACAGAAGCCGTTTATTAACGAACCTTGATGTCGGCATACTTGCCTTTTATATATTTATCGATTTCTTTTTTCTCAAAGTCGCCGAAAGTGCAACCTTCAAAAGAAACCTTAAGCATGTTCTCCGGTCGGCTAACCAAGCTGTCGCCCTGGTTATAAAGAAAATGGCAACGCTCAAAGGAGATATCCGAATAGTTGCCGCAGATCAAATCGAATCGCTTATTATAAGTAAAATAACTATCTTTGAAGCCAATGGCGCAGCTTCTGTCGACAGTCACAATACCGTAGGTACAATCGTGGATCCAGCAACCGGTAGCACTGAGATCCTGCACATTTTCAGTTTCGACTCCGTAGGCGCCGCACCCATATATATTCAAGTTATTCAAGACGATATCTTGACAGTGGTAAAAGCTGAGCACATTACCGGTGCAGCTTCCGGGCTCGTTGGCGTGGCCTAAAATCAAGCCTTGCAATTTGATGCCCTGACAATTTTCAAAGCGAAGCACATTGGCATGGGTGGGCTCAACCACTATTTGAGTAGGCAAACCAGCATCGCGAGCTCTGATCTGCAAATTGTGTACTCCACCTATGGAAAGCTGTCCCCCGTTGGTATCCCAAAAAGCGCATTGTAACTTCTGAGACTGTCTGATTGGTTGCGTCTTTTTTGAAGCCCAGTTAGTCAGGTTGTAAACACCCGGTTCCAAAACCAAGCAGACATCGGAGTTTATCGCCTGGAAGAACTCTTCTTCAGAGGAAACTTTAATTTCCTTGGTCTTAGCACCGTAGGCCTCAAAAGTTACC
>OMRK01000019.1 GCA_900313515.1 uncultured bacterium
CATGTGTGTTGCTCTGTTGCTTCTTTTGAGTGCTTCTGCCTGCACGGCTAAACCAGAATCTGGCAATCCTCCTGGTAATACTCCGCGGGCTCAGGTAGGGGAACAGTCTTCGTCGCCGGTTCAACCTGATGAGCGTCCAGAAGCGGATTCGGTTGCTTCGGCCGATGTTGGGCAATCGAGTGCGGTCGAGAACTCCAGTCACGCAGAATATCGGGCTTTGGTTGTTTATTTCTCCCGCAGTGGCAATACTGAGACAGTTGCGAAAATTATTGCCGAAGAGACAGGCTCTGAGTTGTACAAAATTGAGGTGGTTAAGCCTTATCCCGAAGATTATAGCGCTTGTGTGCGACAGGCCAAGCAGGAGAAGGTGGACAAGGCCAGGCCGGCTCTCAAGGGTAAGTTGCCAGACTTGAGTAACTACGATGTTATCTATCTGGGCTACCCCTGCTGGTGGTACACTTGCCCTATGCCTGTTTTCACTTTTGTTGAGTCGGTTGACTGTACGGGCAAAATTATTGTTCCTTTCAGCACTCATGGCGGCAGTGGGCTAACTGGAATAGAAGATTTGAAGAAATCCTGCCCCAAGGCGAAGATTGTAGAGGGTGGCTTTGAGGTTATGGACAGTGAGCTGGACACAGCCAAGGAAAAGGTAAAAGTTTGGCTAGACGGGCTGAAAATTTAGCGTAATTTGTGGTAGTTGGATAGTAAGCGTAAGGGAGTTAGATAGAGAGTCCAAAGCAACGCTGGCGATCGCAGATATTTCTATAAGCGGTAAGGTAGTTGGTTAGGGCGAGGATCTCTGTACGCAGTGGGCTTGGGGCTAGACCGAATAGGTCGGCCCCCTTTTTAATGCTCTTGAAAGCTATGGGACGAAAAAATAAGAAAAACTCCATAGGGAGAGTTAAAGGATTTGGTGCTGTTTAAAACTTAATCGGCCATCAGAACGTTTTCAGCTTTTCATAAATTTGTAAGGCGTGGAGGTTCCCAGTCTAATTTTGGCTAGCTTGACAGACTAGAACAGCTATGCTAGGATGATGGCGGTCCTCGGTCGGCTTGTCGGTCCTTGGGCTTTGGCATGGCATAGTGAAGTTCCTGTTACTTTGTGTTTACATGTGTTTACTTCCCGCTGTGCTTTTTTTTATGGTTTTGAACGTGTCAGCGGCGGGTGTCTGTATGTGGGCCTAAGTTCCGGAAAAGAGAGAGTTTTCCAGGAGTGGGCACAGGAGTGGGAATACGATACTGCTCGCTTTTTTTATTCTCTGGGAGATATTTAGAGGGCTTATGATTAGTCCTTTAAGAATAGGTATATCCCAGCGATAAGGGGAAACTTAAACGACAAACTTTTCAGAGATCCCCTGCCTTTATTAGGCGTGGGAAGTGTCGAGCAATACATGCTCGCAGCGCGGATATTTTATATGCTACGGAGGCACTGCGGCAAAATATGAAAAACGTAATTAAAGCAACTTTAGCCCTTTTTAAATGTGTACCCGAATGCGTCCGGACTGCCTCTCCCAAGGTCGCGGCAGCTTCAGACTCTGCTTCTAATGATCGGCAAGCCTGTGCGCCCAACACTTCGGCTGAGCCGCAGGTTTTGGCAGCCCAGGCGGCTAACCAGCCCATCGAAGCTGTGAGCGGGGAGAGCCTTGAGCATGGCGTATTCATCCTTCCCACCGCTTTGCAAACTTGTCCCGAAGTTGGCAGCGAGGAAATTCTGTCCTTTATTTATGAGCGTTATGGTAGCGATCCGGTCAGTTTAAATCAGGGGTTTCACAAGAGTTTTAAAGCGGTAGCTGACAGGCCCCGGAATGAGCTGCTCTATCAGCAGCTTTTGCATTACTTCACTACCTTCGTTCCCGAAGCTCTGGGGTTGCGTGAGGGGCGTGAGATTTATGTGCCTTTGGAGGAGTTGCATCTGCCAGAACCTATTGAACCTGGAAAGTTGCGCCTGATCTGCATAGGTTCAATGACAGTCCAAGAGCTGGAAGAGCGGTTGATGGCTCTGCTCACTTCTAGGGTGGCCTTAAGTGAAAATAGTTTGGGGTACATTCTGGATATTATCAAGGGGCTTAAGCTCAATATCGATCCTGATAAAATCAACAATAAGGAAGCCAAGGTTAGGCTTTACGAGCTTTACGGTCTTACGCCCAAGGATCCCGCGGAGTTCCTGCGTTTTTTGGTCTATATAACAACCGGTTCTTCCTTGCTTGTCAAAAATGAAAAGCAAATCTCTTTAATTGATGACATAAGCAAAACTTACAATAGTACAATTTCAAGAAAGCCAAATGGAGGGGCAAAGTTCTGTCCATATGAGTTTAAGCCGGCTACACATTTGAGAAATTATGTCCAAAAGTATGGCTTGGAGCCTTTGGCGAGCATCTTTCTGCGCTTTAAGCCCTTGTGGTTGGCTTTCAAGAACAAAGCTTCTGCCCCCTATATAAACAAAATGCGCAAGTTGGCCAAAAAGGTTCATAAGCCTTTGCCTAGGCCGCTCCTCGGTAGTTTGACTTCTGCTGGTAAGATTGATCTCCAAGAGCTGCGTAAGGAACTGGGTAAGGTTTCTTTGTTTAAGAAGGTGGCTTTAGCTAATTGCCTGCGCCTCTACCAGACCAATCCTAATGGCTTTGTCTACATAGTGCGCACTGGGCGGCTCTTTGCCAAGGAACGCAGCAGGACTGTTCAGCTTGCTCCTGAGGTTGGCGCTATC
>OMRK01000148.1 GCA_900313515.1 uncultured bacterium
CTCCGAGTTTAAGTTGGTTTTAGATCGCGATCCTGGCAACATGCAGGGGCTTTTGGGCCTGGGTAAGGTTGCTCTGGAGAATGAAGAATTTGAGAAATCGCGTTCTTACCTTGAACAGGCCACTCAGGTTGCACCGGATAGCTCGGAACCGTACGTAGCTTTGGCAGATTTCTTTGCTCGCACTGAACAGCCGGCGTCGGTCATCTCTGCTTTGCACAAGGCTTTGGATCGCAACGAGTACGATGCTGTGCTGCGTTGTCGCTTAGCTTTCTTGTACTTTGAACAGAACAGGCCGGAAGTGGCTTTTGAACAGTACTGTGTAGCTTTGGAGCAGGCTCAGCAGGATTTGCAGGTCAATTATCAGTTAGCTATCTTTTTAAATTCACAGAATCGTTTGAACGAAGCCGTGCCTTGTCTGGAGCGGGCTTGTGCTGTTCAGCCCCAGAATGCCGACCTGCACAGCTATTTTGCTGATGTCTACCTGCGCTTAGGTAAGCCTATGCTGGCTCAGGAGGTGCTGGAGAGTGCCTTGAATGCCGGCGTTGCTGTAAACGCCGATGTCCATGCTGATTGGGCTGCCCTTTACATTGCTCTGAACAATGAAAAAGATGCTATAACCGAATTGGGTGCCGCTTTGGAGGAGGAACCTGGACACTGCCGAGCTTCTGTGGAGCTCTCATCCATGTTCTGTAAGCATAACCAGTTGGCCGAAGCCGTAAAGATTTTGGAGCAAGCTTTAAATTATCATCCCAACAGCTTGCTTCTGCACCGCAGGTTGGGTGAGGTTTATATTTTAGGCAATGTCTTAGATAAGGCAATGGATCACTTTGAGCAGATCGTGCAGTTAGATCCGATCTGTGCTGAGGTTTATAATCGTTTAAGTAGGGTTTACCTCAAAAAGCATTACGATATTACGGCGCTGGATAGGTACCAGAAAGCCGTTGAGGAGCATCCAGTCACTCCTTCTTATCGTGAAGATTTGGCTATGGCCTACTACTGCTCTGGTCAGTACCAGGCAGCTATTGCTGAACTGGTTAAGGCTTGCCGTTTAGATTACACGAATCCCGATTATCCCAAGTCCTTAGGGCTCATACTTTTGGATTTAGGAGCTTACGAGGATGCCATGCGCCAGTTCCAGAGTAGCCTTTCCCTGCGCCCTGAAGATACGCAGACGCGAGGCATGCTGGGCAAAGCCTTGGCCGGTCAGGGCTTTAATAATTTGGCAATAGTTGAGTTCCAAAAGGCAATAGACAACGATCCGGACATGTATTTATTTAACCTGCCTTTGGCTCGGGCCTATTTGATGCAAGGTCGCAAAGATCAGGCGGTGTTGTGCTTTAAACGTTTCTTAAACACCATTCCCGATACTACAGGTTTGGTACCTTTGCACAACGCCTATTTGGGAGTTGGTCGTTGCCTTATACGTCAGAATCAGCTCGCTTTTGCCGTCGATGTCTTTGAGTGTATTCTGCAGCGCAATCCCTATAATGAAGATGCCTACCTGGGCCTGGTGAAGGTCTGCATGGAGCAAAAAAATTACAGCCGAGCTAATCGTTACGTAGATGAGGGGCTCAAAGCTGCGCCCCACTACGCTCCTTTGCTTTTAGCCAAGGCTGACGTATATGCTGCTCAGGAACGCTGGAGCGCTGCTGTGCCTATTCTTTTGGAAGCCACCCAGGCCGCTCCGCGTAACTACCATATTATTGAGCAACTCGGACGTGCTTACAGGAAGTGTGGTCGTTTCCAGGATGCCATCGATGTTTTTACAAAGTCGGCTGAAGAGTTCCCCGATCAGGCTGCTCACTTTACTTGGTTGCGCGGTCGTGTGCTTTACCGACAGGGACAGTATGAAGCGTCGGCCTGGGCTTACAAGCAAGCTATGGAACTTGATCCTACTGATTGGCATATCTGCTTAGATTTGGGCAAAGCTTACACCAGTCTGCAGCAGTTGGATGAGGCGGCTCAGGTGTACCGTACTGCTGAGCAATTGGCACCGGCCGAAGAGAAGAACCAGATCCGCTCACTCTTAAATAGGCTTAGAAGATAAAACATGTCAACTAAGTGAGTGTAAGGGCATGGAATTCCTGGTAGGTGACAAGGGTAGGATGCCCGGAGGCAGGAGCAGAGTGGTCATTTTAGCTACTCTGGTCGTCGTTTTTGTTTACAGGTTCTATCTGTTGTGGAGGTACAGTTTCAGGTACCTAGATGGCGATTCGGCTGTTCTGTGGTATGCTACTGCTTGCTACGCCCACGGCAATTTCCCTGAACCTTTTTTCTTTGGACAGAATTACAACATGATGATTGAAGCACTGTTTGCGGTGCCCCTATACTGGTTGCATGTGCCATTATGGGCGGCCTTGCCGGTTGCTTCCTTTTTTGTTGCAGCGGCACCTTTCATCATTTTGAGCGTTATAACTTTCAGAAGGAATCCGCTGGCTGGTGAGATTATTCTCCTGTTCCCATGCTTTATGGGACTGGAATATGATGTGCTTACTTCCATACCGCATCCCTTTTTCGGAGGCTATTTTTTTGCGGTGGTCGGTGGGATACTGTTTGTGGAGTGCAAGAACAGATGGTTGCATGGCCTGGGAATGTTTTTGATGGTTTTGGGATATATAGCCAATGCAACATCTGTATTTGTGTCGACGTTGTTCGTGCTGTTTTGTATCTCCGATTATTTTCCACAGACAGGCAATGAGCGAAAGTTCGAGCTACCGAAATTGCTCTGCGCTTTGACTGGTCTGTTGGCAGGGATAGCGCTTAACTTTTGCTTTTTGTATTTTTATAAACTGCACCCTATGGCTAACGTAAACCCCCTGGGTGGGATTAGTTTTAATGTAGATGTGTTCTGTAAAAACTTCGCAGGATTAAAAAACTTACTTGCAGGTTTTGTTTTTGACGATAGGCTTTGGTTTTTGTTTGTTATAGCTTATTTGGCTGTTGCCGTGCATGGAGCGCTGAAGTGCGGGTGGAAATCCGTTCTGGTAAGTTCGGTGTTCCTAATTATGCTGGGTATATTCATGGCTGTGCCAAAAACCTTGGATTTTGAAGATCGCTCTCTGTCCTTTCTGTTTTCACAAGCTAGAATGTATCTGTTTTTGCCTTTAGTCTTGGTGGTGCTACTTTACCTTTTCTCTCTTGTTAAAGTTGAGGATTGCAAGCTGAACTTAAGATTTACATCTGCTGTATTTCTATTAGAGTTTGTAGCATGTGTTTGCTGCCTTTTTAAGGTCAGCCAGTTTAATGAAATTATGCAGGTAGAGGCCAACAAATTGACGGTTTCAACTCTTCTGCCTACATCTACTGTGCGCAATGTGCTCAAGGCTGCAGAGTTTTTTCGCAGTGAATCGTTGCGTAGGAACATGAACCTAATAGTTGTTCAGCCTCGCTGTGAAACAATCGTTTACACTTCCGCTGCCATTATGTATGGTGATGTGGATATATACGAGTCTAGGTTCGATAGAAGAGAGTGGATTCGCAAAGAATTAGAAAAAGTGCTAAACGATGATACAGACGTTTTGCTTGTCTTTCCAGAAGATGGGAGAAGTACTAGAAAGCTTACCAGCGCAATTGTTACGGTTCCGGCGGGTGATTCTATCGCTCATTATGTATATTATCTTTGGGCAGATACCCCACCTTATCAATATCTTAAACAATTATAAGGTTAGTTGTTGCAAAAGTAATTTGGACTCTAGTATTGACTCGTGCTACTGGAGCAACCGAGCCCGATTCTACGAGAACTTGAGCTTGTGAAGATATTGAAAAAGCAAACCTAAAGCCAACGTCACAGTAAGGATGATAGAGCACGCTAGACGTTATTCTGGCATTTTGGCGCGGCGGCGTTGCCTGCTGTCTTCGTATAAACAGGCCGCTGAAAATAAAAAAAAGCCGCACTTCCCAACAAACTAGGGGAAGTACGGCGTTCTAAGTATTACTCTGTCTGGTGAACCGTGTAACTGTAAGACGGAGCACTTACAACCGTCTTACCTTCACCGTCGAGAACCTTCATGGTGATCGTTCCTGTATCGCCATCAGCAGCCGTTCCGGCGTTTATCCTGTAGCTTTCGGATTCGGCATCTTCTTCGCAGGCAATATTATCATCGCTTATTACAGGAGTTACCGTACCGACTCCAAGGTTACCAAAGAGCTGCACCTTGTTTGTTGAGCCAGAGTCAAACACATAGTAACCCTGCATCTTGAAATTCAAGTTGTAGTCCCCGCCCTTGGGTACCCAATTATTACTGGCATAATCAACATCATCTATGACCAGACTGTCCACCGTATACTCGGCTCGCGCCTCAGCCTCGGTGGTAGTTATGTCGATCACGGCTCCAATCTTCTGGTTATCGGGATCGTAAGCATAAGCGCTGAGAAGCACATTTTCGGCTTCGCCCCTGGCAAGGTAAGTGGCCCGGTCGTTGCCAAGACGGAATCCCAGAGAAGGTTCATTGGGAGTCGTCCAAGTAACTTCTTCGTCGGTCATCTTGGCTTCGAAATCCCGCGAACTGTCGGTCGAGGATACGTAGCGGCCTATTGCAAAGATGTCACCACTGCCAACGTTGCAATCATCATCGCCAACCTTTATTGGGGTTATTCCAAAATCGCTGTTCGGATGCAGAACCTTGACATGCTCAGTTTCTTCAGTTACAGAATCCTTCAAGATTAATTCGCTCAGAACTGCATCGGAAACGTATACGTAGTCGTGGTTGCCGTCAACATTGTTGTTGGTGAAGCCATTGAGAACAGTGGACTCAACATAAAACTCCTGCTTACCATACTTGTCTCCCTGATAGACATTGTTTAGCAGGCTGTCTTTGCCGCTCATAACCAATGCACCGACTGGCTCTATGGAAGCCAAAGGAGTCAAATTGAGCGTGGCGTACTCTTTATCACTGAGCAGATAAGACGCTACCAAATTTATACAAGACTGCTCACCTATGTCTATATGGTTAGGAGAAGCCTTGAACCGATAACTACTCAAATCCGCCTCGTTGATGGTCGGATCTGCGTCTACGCTAGCATAAGGAGCGGCGGTGGTATTCCAAGACAAGTCGTCAATACTAAAGTCGGTGGCCTTGCCTCCGTTGAAGTAGTAACCAATAACTTTTGTTGCTTTGGAACTTACGTTGCGTACAGACAGGCTCTCGCCCTCAATGGGTAGTTCGTCAGTAACTAGGACAGGCATGTCCTCTTTGTCAAAGAAGGCGTACTTTACGCTTCCCAGGTTGGCACTCAAGTTGGTATACCTAAAAGTAACTGTTCCGTAATCGGGATATGCCAGAGGAGAAGCAACCGTGCTACCCCCATCGCCGCCACAACCGGACGCCATAATCCCCAAACCAAAACAAAGACCGGCACAGGCCAACATTGCACCCAGATTTTTACGAGAATTCCTTCTTGCCATTGACGAATAGGTCTCCTTAAGCTAAATAAGAATATTTAAAACAAGCTGTGAATTCTATCCCCTCCACCCCAAGAGGCGCGGAACTCCTGATTCGCGGTGCCCTGCCAAGCATCAGCAATTCAGTCTCACAGCTCCAGTGGTAACAAGAGTTTTATCACAAATTCTTCCGGAACGTATGTCCCTCCAGCCTCGTTATGAGCGGATAAGCACTATCCCACCTGGTCAGACTAGAAGAACGACCCGAGCAGGCTTCACTAAACAAATCTTTTTCCCTTCAAGTCCTTCAAGATCCACCTTCGCTGAGCGGACCTTTACCTAGATTGGTTGAGAAGATTGTCTGTTTTGCAAATACCCTGCCAGTTCTCAGCCGCCTGTGTTTATAAGTAAGCTCCTTTAAGAACACTTCCTTATGGACAGCTTGGTAGTTTTTTTTAGGTCCTAAAGTAGTTATCATAATTTGTAAATTTCTTGGCGTAACCGTTGTATTTTGCGGTTAAGCATTGGTGACAGTCCTTCCATTGTTGGGATGAACGAAGAATCTGTCTGATGAATTTGTAAGTTGTTGGCTGTTTCGATACCTTGGTCTGCACCATAAGGCTCGGTGCTCCTGTCGGTTGGAACCTCTGTCTTTTCTTGGTAGGCGTTCTCAGTCTGTTTTTTTACCGTACCTGTCTTATCGAACGGGGGAGGGTAAACTTCTACATTGGCCTGCTGTTCAGCTTCCTGCTCTGTCCTCCCTCCGTAAATGATCAGCTCACAGTGGGCAGTGATCTGCTCTACAGCATTCCTAAGGTTTGGGGAACTTATGGAGGCGGCGAACTGACGCGGAGTCTGCCAGTCTTGCTTATAAATATTTTGCTCAGACAAGAAGAGAAGCATAAGTTGATAAGCGGTTTGGGCACTGTCCTTACTGCCGCCGTTTATAATGAGCTGGCTGACTGGAGCAGAACGAATGACATGAGCTATGGCTTTGAGTCGCTTTGACCAACTGAGGTCGTTGGCCTGAAGCAGGGATAAGATCTCCTTTACCGACTGTTTGTGTCTGTATATCCAGAAACCGCATATGAACATCGCTAGAATTAGTCCGATAGATACGGTCAACGTTATTATTGTAGATTGCCTGTTTAACACAGCTTGTAGGTACGAACTAGTTTTATCTTGCCAAGAGTCTGGCAATCTGTGGTACATGTATTTCAACACGTCGCCACCGGCAAACATGCTCCGCTCTTGGCCACGTGTGGAAGTTCCCAGAGTATAAGGGCTAGTTGCATCAAAGGGGATCCAACCTAAATCGGGGATGAATACCTCGGTCCAGGCGTGGGCATCGCTGGCTAGTATCTCGAAAGCACCGGAGAATGGATTGTAGGTGCCCTGGCCATAGCCAGTTACATATCGACTAGGTAGACCTATGGAACGGCACATAACTGCCATTGCTGTGGCAAATTGCTCGCAGTGACCAACTTGAGCATTAAAAAGAAAATAATCTACAGTTTCTTGATCGGTTGGATAAGGCGGCGGTGGCGTTTGGTAGACAAAGTTAGAACTTAAAAAGTGGCACAGGGCAGTGGCCTTAATGTAAGGATCCTGGTAATTCGCTGTCAAGTGCTTAGCTAACAGACGGGTGCGTTTAGTTACAGATTTGGGGAGATGCAAAAGTGGAGCTAAAGCTCTGTAATTGATGTCTTTATCTTTCTTTAAATTGATATCATAAACTGTTGAAGGAGCGGCCAACGATTGCCATTGCCCTTCTTTAAATACCTTTAACAGTTCTCTCTCTTTAGGCAAGGGTACAAATGAATTTAGCTCCGGATTTGATTTAGCTACAGCTGCTAAATCAGGATGTGAGGGTAAAAAACTCTGTACTGTGTAAATAGTGTCCTTGTGTAAAATATCAGGGGAACGGAAATTGTTATCTTTGTCCTGGTAGAAGGTTTCGATGGGAAAGTGCATTGTGGAGGCGAAATAGGCGCCAAGAATGACGTTTGGCATGTTGCGCTCCACATAAAAAATTTGGGTAACCGGCTGGGAGGCCTGCATATATTTGTAAGACACCGGATGCCTGAAACCACGGTTGGCAAAGCGCCGGTAAGTTCTGGGTTTGGGGTTGAGGAAGCTGTCGGTGGGAACTACGTCGGGGGTGGCACTGTCTAGGGTCCATTGCCAGCCGTCGTAATGGCGGAAGGCCAGGCCGCGGTAATAGAGACCGCTTCTGGTGGAGCGGACGTTCATTTGCAGAGCATGGGAAAGCGTTCCGCGGTGAGTTAGATCGGCTTTGGCGTTAAAGTTGATGTAATCATTTTTAAGGTTTTCGTCCAATTCACTGCGCGCCTCTTTGTCTGAGGACGACGTTGGTTGGATAATATCTCTACCTTTATTGCTTCTTTCTAAGTTAAAGCCAAATTTTATATGATGCCTGGGATTGTAGAAAGAGATGACTGGAAATCTTGGAGTGACTATAAAAATTATCAGTCCTATAACCAGTACAGATAAGACAGTCCATACGGCTTGTTTTGCATTTAAAAACAAGGCCTTTCTTCTCTCTATGGACTGAGTCATTAATGCTTTGGAACTGGGCGTAACGGGATAGAAGGGGGTTATGTAGGCTATTTCCGATCCACATGAGGCGGCGTGATAATAGAGGACAAAGAGCAGAGATAAAAAGTAAAGTAGCACAGTTGCCCCAAAAAACATGTTATTGGCACTTATAGCAGAAAAGCTTATCAAGAGTAGGCTGACTATTATAGAGTAATTTATATCTTGGCGCTTGGGAATGTCGAAAGTGTGCCCTACCAACAAGCCAGCTAAGAGCAGGGCTAAGGCCTCGCGCGTATCGTAGGGAGACGCAAATAGGTTCCTGAAGAAGACGAGAAGAACAAATACCATGTATACGCTTATGCAGATTTTGGTCAGACAGTTTGCACCACCGCGGTTGGCGTAAGAGTACA
>OMRK01000004.1 GCA_900313515.1 uncultured bacterium
AAAGAACAGAAAAGCTCCCCTACAGCAATGCATGCCGGGGGAGCTTTTACTTTGTCTTCAAGTCGATCTATTGAGCGGAGGCCATGTAAACCTCGTCCTGACCAGTGCGGTTTGCATAGAAAACGAAGTTTCCATCCGGATGCTGGGGAGCATTGTTCATTGCCTGCTTAGTGGTGGTGCGCAGAGCGCCTGTAGCCGGGTCGGCAATCGTTACGGTATCGCCCTCAGTTTTAACTATGGTGACGATATGACCGCGTCCGGAAGGGGAGAACTCGGGGCCGTTGAGGGCTACGATAACGGGGGTTTTCTCTTGATTTACCTTGTGATCGATAAGCTCCCAGGAACCGGAGTTGAGATCGCCGGCATCTTTCCAGCTGTAGCCAGCTTGGTTGCACTCGGAGTTGAGGGCATTGAGGAGCTCGAAACCGTACTTGCTATTGATATCGTTGTCGGTCAAGTTCTGTCCGGTGAGGGCATTTACCGCCATAGCTACGCTGGTCTGACCGCAAGAAACGGAATTGTTTTGAGCCAGAGGTTTAACTCCCATCTCTCCCATGCGAGCAGCACCAAAGTTGGAGGGATCAACCACACCGGCATTGCGGCTGTTGAAAAGACTCCAGAGCTGAGGATTCACGCCCTGAATATCGTTTAAGTTTATATTGCCGGAGCCGGCCTGGGGCTGCGCTATAGCCTTAGGCACGGGAGGCTCATTAAGCTTGTCGAACATTTGCGTAAAAGCCATAGAGTCGACCTGGGCTCCCTGGTTTATACGTTTTTCGATTTGCTCTATACGATTCATTGCTTGTTGAATGTTGTTGAGCATAGACATAGACAACCCTCCAAATTCTGTTTAAAAACCTGCCATCGTATACTAGCATATTACCCCAACTATTTAAAGATTAGCCGCCTTTTTTATTACAATAAATTTAACTTTGCGGCCCGAACACTTGTAATCAAGGTGAGGCTTGCCTATTAAATGGGGCGCCCCGCTCGATTGAGAACCTGTTGGGCAAAAAATAGTAATAAAATTAAAAAAGTATTAACAGGAGCGGATCTATTGTTATAGAAAGCGGGGCGGGTTATGAGTAAGCACGATGATGATCACAGAAAAGAAAATTTTGAGATAGTGGTCGAAGAGGATCAAAACGGTAAACTTGGGGAGGTAAAGGAGTTGTCAAAACAAGACGAGTGCGATGCGGCAGAGGCGTCAAAAAATATTGAACAGTCGCAACTTGAAGTCGATACCGGCACGGATGCTGAGGGTGAGTTTATATTTGTTGATAGCGATACACCAGATGAGCCAGATAGCTTGGAACAACTCACGGAGAGCCTGCTTGATGATTGGCATAGGCGCTTTCAGGAACGCAAAAATAGGCTAGAGAGTGTTAAAAAAACAGAAGGTTCGGATACAGCAATAAAAGCCGCCGAGGGTCATGAACTAGCAGAAATGGCGCAGGAAGTGGCAACTTCTCAGGATGTGGTCGAGCCCTCAGATGTAGAGGATTCGACAGGGAAGCCCTCGGATGGCCCAGATTTGGATAATAGTCAGGAGCAGGTTCTCAACCAGGAAGATAGTCGTTTAAAGTTCACCATTGTTGGACCGGATGGACGAGCTGTAGAAGAAGCCGCCGTTAAGGCTGAAGAAAAAGAGAAGAGCGGCGAAGAAGATAATGCTTGCAACAGTTCCCAGACTGAGGCTGAGCGCAGGAAACAGCAACGTATGTCTTTGCTGGAATCCCAAGAACTGGTTATGTTGCCTATCCCCGATCTGGTGATTTTCCCCAATGTCATACTTCCCCTTTCTATAGAGACGGACATGGCCATCCACGCGGTGGAGTATGCTATAGAACATGACTTGCCTATTTTTCTAATTACCAAGCGTAAGGGTGATAGTGTAGGCACGGCTAAAACCACTCTTTACAAGACTGGTTGTATCTGTGCGCCAGTGCAGGCTATGCGTTTGAGCAATGGTATTTTCCGCATGGTTCTGCATGGGGTTACGAGAGCTCGCGTGCGCAAAATTACGGCCCGCAAGCCTTTCGCTAAGGTCTTTGTGGAGGTCGTTGCCGATACTGGATTGGATAATCCCGATATAGAGGCGACTGTACAGGTGGTTACCCATCAGTTTCGTCAGGCAGCTTCGCTCAACTCCAGCTTCCCGCCCGAGTTGGTCATGGCTATGTCCAATGTGCGCAATCCCGGCCAAATTGCCGATATAGTTGCTGCTAATCTGGATATCTCCACGCGTGAAAAACAGTCCATTTTGGATGTCTCTGATGTCTCGGTGCGTTTACATAAGGTTTCTCGTCTGCTGTCCCGGGAAATCGAGATTATGAAAATTGAGCAGAAGATCCACAACAGGGCCGAGATGGAGATGGTACGTGGGCATAAGGAGTATTTTCTGCGTCAACAGATCAAGGCTATCCAGGAAGAGTTGGGAGATGCCGAAGATGAAGACTCCGCTTTGCAGCATCTGCGTGAAGAAATCGAGGCCGCTGGCATGTCTGAGGAGGCAGCCGAGCGAGCTCGCAAGGAGCTTAAGCGTTTAAGACGTATTCCCACCGCCTCACCCGATTACGATAATGTTTATACTTATATCGAACGACTGCTTCAGTTCCCTTGGAAAACAGTAACCGAGGATAAATTGGATCTTAAGCAGGCGGCTGCCATTTTAGATGAGGAGCATTACGGGCTTAAAGAGGTTAAAGAGCGTATTCTGGACTTTTTAGCGGTGCGCAAGCTTAAGCCCGATCATCATGGTCCTATTCTTTGCTTTGTGGGGCCTCCTGGGGTGGGGAAGACCTCTTTGGGGCGTTCTATTGCTCGCACTATGGGGCGCAAGTTCAACCGCACTTCTTTGGGAGGTTTAAGGGATGAGGCGGAGATAAGAGGGCACCGCAGCACCTACATAGGCTCCATGCCGGGTCGCATAATTCAGGCCATGTGTACGGCCGGATCACGGAATCCGGTGATCATGTTGGATGAAATAGATAAGCTTGGCAACGATTACCGAGGAGATCCGGCCGCTGCTCTTCTGGAGGCTTTAGATCCGGAGCAGAACAGCGAATTTAAGGATAACTATTTCGGGGTTCCTACCGATTTGTCTTCGGTCATGTTTATTTTGACTGCCAACGTGTTGGATACTATACCACCGGCTTTGCGTGACCGCATGGAGATTATTCGTCTGTCTGGTTATACCTTGAATGAGAAGAAGGCCATTGCCAATGGCTTCTTAATCCCGCGCCAACGTGAAGAAAATGGTTTGAACGCTCAGCTTTTTAACTTGAGTGACGAGGCGTTGCACTGTGTTATTCGCGAGTATACGCGCGAGGCTGGGGTTCGTGGCCTGGAGCGCGAGATCGCCGGGCTTTGTCGCAAGACCGCTCGCCAACAGGCTGAATCCAAGAGGCCGCGCCGCAGACTTGGGGCTTTGACAGTTGAAGATATTCATAAGTTCCTCGGTGTGCCTCATTATGTAGATGAGAATGAGGTTGATCCCGAGCCTGTTCCTGGTTGTGTGCAGGGGTTGGCTTGGACGCAGGTTGGCGGAGAGATGCTCACTATTGAGGCACGGGTGATTCCAGGGCGTGGTCGAGTTACCTTAACCGGTAGCTTGGGACAGGTTATGAAAGAGTCAGCCAAGGCCGCCATTACTTGGGCTCGTGGCTATTTGAGCGGTAAAAATGTAGAATTCGACTATTATAAAAATGATATTCATGTTCATGTGCCTGAGGGGGCCACTCCCAAGGACGGTCCTTCAGCTGGTATAACTCTGGCTTGTGCTTTAGTTTCGGCTGTGACAGGGATTCCCGCTCGCCAGGATATAGCCATGACCGGAGAGATAACCCTGACTGGCAAGGTTATGGCTATAGGAGGAGTTAAGGAGAAGGTGCTGGCCGCTTTCAATATTTCCATTAAGGAGATTATTTTGCCTGAAGACAATCGCCGTCATTTGGAGGAAATACCTGAAGATATAAGGCAGCAGATTAAATTCCATTTTGTCAAACGGGCGGAACAGGTTATCGACCTAGTTTTGACAGAAAAACTGCCCTCTTAAGGGAAGCTAGGCTTTAGTTTTGGATAAGAAAAGTAAGACTCCTGTCGGGCATGTGCTCGATTTAAGTGGAGGCCTAAGTTTAGGTTCGGCCTCGTTACAGATTATAGCCTTAAATGGTTTGGTGCTCCTGGCCCAGATTTTTGTCGATCAGTCCTTTGGTTCGGCTGTTGTTGAGGCTGCTGCTGGCCTCGAACTTACTCAGTTGACCTGGCAGATATGGCGCTTTTTTACCTATGCCTTTTTACAGTCGGGTATCGGGGGCTTTCTGTTTACCAGCCTAGCTGTCTTTTTGGTAGGTTTTTCTCTGGAACGTTTGATAGCCCCCCGGAACGTTTGGGTACTTTACCTAGTATGTGTTGGCAGCGGTGGAGTGGCTGCTCTAATTGCCGGGTTGTGCCTTCCGAGCTATTGGGCCGACTCGCATTTCCTCATGGGGGCCTCGACAGGAGTCTTGGGGCTTATGGCTGCCCTGACTGTGCTGGCGGCTGATGAAGTTATAAGTATTTGGCTGATTGTGTTTATCCCCATCCGGGCTAGTTATGTGTGGTGGCTTCTGCTTGTGGGGACAATTGTAACGCCTGTGAGCGGGATGAGTAGCAGGATAGAGGGACTGGCTAACCTGGCGGGCTTCTTGGTGGGAACTGTTGTGGCCAGACGTTTTGAGACAACAGCCAGGCTCAGGGGCTTGCTGAGTAAACTGATTCGACATTACCACTCTCGCAGTTTACAGGGTTTAATGGATCTACGTTCAATGAGACTACGTTACCAATCCCGCCATTTAAAGGTCTTAAAGCCGCACGCCGGAACGCCCCAGGAAAGTCTTCCCGAGACGGAAGGTTCTCCCGAAACAGAGGAGAGAAGTGTGAAACTGACCGTTCTACCGGGCAAGAAGAAGTCTTGAGCTGAATTATTCCGCTAGGCCTTATCCGGCTTTTCTTGGGTTGTTTCGTGTGGGGTGGTAGCTTCCTTTTTCTGTTCTGCTTGGGCAATTTTGTCGCTCTCTACTGGTTCGACCTTGCTTTGCTTAGCTGTGCCTGGCATGCGCCCCGAGAGCAGGCTGGCTACTGGTTTGGCCCAGCCTATGCGGTCGGTAATCATCTGGCAGGCTACCGTTATGGGAGTGGCTAGTAACATACCTACTGGTCCCCACAGAACTCCGCCTAAAATCAAGGTCAGCAGGATCACTATGGGGGATAACTCGAGAGAATCGCCCAAGATGTTCGGTTCCACCAGGTAACCGACCAATAAGTGCACGAAAGTTGGCAGGATGACAACTAAGCTGAAGGTTGCTAAAGTCAGGTTAGGATCCAGCATAGCTACTGGCAGAGGTAAGATTACCGAAACAATGGGACCAACGTTTGGAATAAAATTTAAGGCAAAGGCTAAGAGGCCGAAAGCGTAGGACATGGGCACGCCCAGAAGGTTCAGAATAAGCCAAGTCAGCACGCCGACAATAAATGAGAGTAGAGCTTTTACCAGTACGTAGTATTCTATGCGGCTGCGGATGTCCTTAAATAAAGTAGTCTGTCCAGTTGGGGCGTCATCCAAAGGGGTGCCGAACATCAGGAAGATCAGGTAAATTGATACGATTACTATGTTAGAGAGGAGCGAAAAGAGGGCATTGAAAATGGTAGCCAGAGCTTGACCCAGGCTGTTGGCTACTTTGGTACCTATGCTACTTATAATGTCCATACGCTTAAAATGGAAACGCTCCAGCCAAGGATGGACACAAATTTTATCTATAAGGACAGTAAAGCGCTGTTCGTAGGTGTTGACATTGGCACTTATTTCTACCAGAGCACTGGAAACCACAGCGGTTAAAGCCACTAGCAGAAAACCGCTTAGTGCTAGGGTAATCAGTATAGCCAGTACTTTGGGACAGTGCAGCTTACGGTGCAGAATACTCACCAGCGGGCGCAAGGTAAGGCTAATAAAGGCGGCGAAAACAAAGGGCAGGAGCACACTTTTCAGCCAATAGGCGGCTGCTGCACAGGCCAGGCAAGTTAGTATAAGAAGGCAGAAGGCCTGCATGCGCTGGCTATCCTTCATACTGATCTGCGCAAAGGAGGTATTTCTCTCCTCATTTTCTGTTGCTAAAGTTGGCTGACCTGCATCTGTCAAGGTAACAAATTAACCTCACTCTTCCTTAGTTTTTTGTTCGTCTTCCTCTTGGTAATTGGGATCCAAATGGCGAATTCTATCCATTACAGCTTCGGATATTTGTATATAGTAGAGCATCTTGCCGCGTCTGTCCTCAGGCAATTCGTCCTTGAACAAGGCGCTCAGATCCATCGGCTTGCCAATGTAAACCTTTATGGTCTTAAAAACCTTGGGGCATTTCATGCCTACACCTAAAACTTGAGCCGTTCCGGACATAAAAACGGGCATAACAATAGGCCTAGCTTCGTGAATGAGCTTGCCCACGCCGGGCTTGCCATGTCCAACCTTACCAGTGCGAGAACGGGTTCCTTCTGGATAGACGATGACTATATTGTCTTTGAGAAGTCTACGCCATTCTTCCACTTGCTCCATATCGCCTGTGCGGCGGTCTACGGGATAAGCTTTCAAGTGGCGGAAAAAGTATCGACCTAAAATAAGCATAACCCGATCTTGCAGTTTGCGTGAATTGGGATCACCAAAAAAATTGCGCCGGTCGGCTAGGCTTATAGGCAGGTATTTGTGCTGGAAAAGAACCTTGGGAACGTAAGCGGCCGCCTCGAATATAAAATTGTCCAGTAGGGAATTGTGGTTTATACAATAAAGCACGTTTTCGTGTTCGGTGGGGATATTGTTGAGACCATAAACTTTTGTTCTATTTAAGACTCGGAAGAGTAAAACTGAGCTTATTGCCGCGGCTCCGAAGGCTACCGAAAACCCCAGACGATCCATAGTCCTGCCCCAAACTTTGTGCACAGCTCCCATAAAGCGCTGATAACGCCTGCCCGAACCATTGAGGGCGTGAGATTTTGTGCCTGCGGCATCGTCCGTACTAGCCTTGGCGGCGGCGCGTCGCTTTCTAAAGAAGAAATTGCTCACCCGCTTGGCCAGCTTAGGCTTGCGCTCGGGAACAGCCTGCTCTTGTTCCTTGGCTACTTTACCGCTGGGAGACTTTTGCTTTTGAGTATCATCGACTTCTTGGCACATAGGACTCCGCTTCTCTATTGGTAGCGGAAACCTTTCCACGAAGGAACTTTGGATCCCCCTGCATTATTGAGGCCTGGACTCTGAGAATATGGAGTAGCTTGGGCGCTTCTGGACAACAGCGATAAGTCTAGTCTGCCTCTCAAAATGTAGGGCAACAGTTGATGGGGGATGGGCGGCAAGCACAACTATCGGGCATTCGGGGTAACTCAGATGAACGGCCCGGCCTCGCCCCTGAAGTATTTAGAAGACCAACATCCGCCAAAAATAAAAAAAGTGCGGAAGAAGAGATTCGAACTCTTACAGGTTTAACCCCACAGAATCCTGAGTCCTGCGCGTCTACCAATTCCGCCACTTCCGCACTTGTACCAGATCACTCCCAAACCAGCTAGCGCCAACTCGGCCCCGCGGCTCAGGAACGCCTGAAAGCAA
>OMRK01000117.1 GCA_900313515.1 uncultured bacterium
AAAAACAATCGGCCACCTGAAAATGCGAGACATCGCACCCAGGCGGCCGAGAATGGCTGTCATAAAAGACAGCAGAAAGCAGATAAACCCTGCCGACTTAGACCTGTGGATTCTGCGGCTGAGCGCCGGGAACATCCTTGGCCACGATCTTATCGACAATAGTATGGCCAATATCTACGCCCTTCTGTACACCGCGGGCTATACCCTTGGCCGAGCCATCGATAGCGCCGCCCAAAGCCTCACCACCGCCCATTAAAGCGCCAGCCGCACCAGCTCCCAGCAAAGGACCAGCGAAGGCCGCAATAGCGATGCCAGGGATACCCAAGCCGGCAATGGTAGCCGCAGCCAAAGCAACGGTGCCAGCACCAGCACCAACAGCGTAAGCAATACTTCTAACCTTATCCGGAACCTTGCCAGCTCCGTTAGCAGCGCCGGTGATACCACCCTTAACAGCACCAGCCACAGCACCAGCAGCACCGCACACAGCGCCCATAGCGCCACGGGCAATCCTAACGCCGACACTAGGCTTCATTGGCTCACTGGGCTCCTGGGACTCAGAGCAACCCAGAGAAACCGTTTCCTGAGGCAGACACTCGGGAGCGACATCTTGGGCTTTGACGGCTTCACGCCCGCTCTGAGGAGCGGAAGCAGCCGCAGTACCATAAGTATTGGCGAATGAATTTACGGAATTTATCGACATGTTAAACCGATTCCTCTCAAGAACTTTCTGTAACCCTCTCAGGGTAACGCACCCCTACCCTGTCGGCACGAAAAAAAAGAAAATCTCCCCCCTCATTATATAACACATTAAACGAGAAAACACACAAGCAAAGTTGGCAAAATTGTAAAAAACTTGCCGTTCTCACAGTTTTTTTCTGAGAATGTGAATTTTCTCCAAAACGAACAAGCACAGCAGATCGCGATGCTACGTAAACACATACATCTTTGGCAAAAACGCCAAGTGAACTTCGGCCGTACAGTTCCTCACCAGCCCACCCCCTTCAGTATAATCTTCTCGTGTCCATTTATCCCGATCTGACAACCTAAACGGGAGATAAAAAGCCCCCAAAAGTTAGATCCGACCAACGAACAGACTGGCGAACTCTGCCTCGATAGATTTCTCTTTGTTCAATCTATCCAAACGAAGGCCAAAATTGACATATTCACCCAGATTACGTTCCATAAGACAGACACGCCCATACCAACGGCTCATAGCTGCCTGTACCTGTTCTTCCCGCTTATTGTAATCGGAGAACTGGCTAGCCACCTCGGCAACAATGCTCCGCTCCTGCTCTCTGACTTCTTCCCAAGGAACACTCTTTCGATCTAGGTAAAGAATATCCGGTTCGTTTAAGACCAACTGACAGGCTTCTTCGGCCAAACTGCGCAGCTCATCTATTTTCTGAGATTCTCCAGCGCAGCGCACCTCCAAAGTACAGGTTTTACACTCATCACTGCTGACCGCCGCCACAAAAAAACCTTTAGTCAACTTTTTCTTCTGCTTACCACTCACTGGCCATTAACCCCACTCTAAAACACTGCAAGTGCGAACGTTTTTCTTTTGAGAGTGACTTCTTCCTGCCAGCAGATATGATGGGGAGGGTATCGTTCCAAATTTGCAGAAGGGCGGGCAGATCACTTATGAGTAGCACCATCGGTAGCCATTTCAAAGTAACAACCTTCGGCGAGTCCCATGGGCCAGCCTGCGGAGCGGTTGTAGACGGACTTCCGGCCGGGGTCATCATAGATCAGGCCAAACTGCAAAAATATGTGGACCGACGCCGCCCCGGCCAAAAGCACACCACTTCTCGCAAAGAAGCCGATTTTGTGGAGATACTTTCAGGAGTTTACAAAGGTATAAGCCTGGGCACGCCTTTAGCCATGTTGGTGCGCAACAGAGAGGCTCGCTCACAGGACTACCAAGAGTTAGCTTCCGTTTACCGTCCTTGCCATGGTGATTACCCTTGGCAGCTCAAATATGGTTGGCGCGATCCCCGTGGCGGCGGGCGGGCCAGCGGCAGAGAAACCGTGAGCCGCGTGATGGCCGGCGCCATTGCCGAGCAGTTTCTGGAGCAGTATTTTGCAACAATTGAATCGGAACATAGGTTCGGCGTAGTTGCCTGGTTGGAGAGCCTGGGATCATTGTGTGTAAAATACGCACCGGACGAGTTCGAAGATTATTTAGAGCATCTCACCCGTGAGGAGATCGACGCCTCAATAGCCCGTTGTCCCCAAAGGAAGTTGGAACCTTTACTGGAAGAAGCGCTATCGGAAGCCCAGAGCAACGGCAATTCGTGGGGCGCCCGAGTTGTCTTTGCTGTGCGAGGACTGCCCCCCGGAATCGGCGAGCCCGTTTTTGCCAAATTGAACAGCCGCCTGGCGGAGGCCATAATCTCCATACCTTCCGCCAAAGGGGTGGAGTTCGGCCAAGGTTTCCAACTTTGCTCCCTGAGGGGCGACCAAGCCAACGACTGCTGGATTCCCAGTTCCGATGATTCTGCTGGTCAGCCTCGCCTGGCGACCAACCGTCAGGGTGGAATTTGGGGCGGCTTATCCACCGGTGCCACCATCTGGGGACGGGTAGCCTTTAAACCAACTCCCAGCATAAGTTTGCCGCAAACAGCCCTGAATACAGAGCAAAAAACACAAACCATCAGCATCAAAGGAAGACACGATCCCTGCACCGCCATAAGAGCCCTGCCAGTCTTGGAAGCCATGCTAACCATTACTATCGCCGACCTGGTATTGGCTGGAGAGCTAAGCAGAATGGAGCAATTAACAATTAGCAATTAACAATTGGGCGATGGCGAACGGGGGGTGGACGGAAACGCAGTGGACAACTAGAAATTAACAATTAGCAATTAGTAATTAAAAATTAGGGGAGGGCTTATTGTGAAAGAAAATGTTATTTTAAGTAAATCAAAGGCCTTTGCATTAAAAATAATAAAAATGTACCAATGCTTGTGTCATGACAAGAAAGAGTTTATACTTTCAAGGCAGATATTGAGGAGCGGTACAAGTATTGGAGCGAATGTAAGAGAGGC
>OMRK01000072.1 GCA_900313515.1 uncultured bacterium
CCCATGTTTAACTTCTAATTAAGAATTACGCACTAAGCATTACGAATTACTAATTCCTCATTCCTAATTGCTAATTGCTACATCAAGCAGGCTTCTCCGCAAAAAGAACAAAGTTTCGGCCACATTTTTTAGGGAGAACTGGGCGATTTAAATGAGAAAATTATTGTGGACTCCATCGGAAAAATACCTTAAGGAATCTAACATGTATCAATTCATGCTACATGTCAATCAGAAATACCAGTTGTTTTTGCATGATTACCGCACTCTCTACGAGTGGTCGATCATGCGTCCACTGGAATTTTGGGGTTCGCTTTGGGATTATCTGGGCATTGTTACCTCCGAGCCCTACCAGCAAGTGGCCGACGATCTGGAGAAATTCCCAGGAGTCAAGTGGTTTGTGGGCGCTAAGTTAAACTATGCCGAGAACATGTTGCGCTATGCCGATTCCGATGCTGAGGCTTTAATTTTCCGGGGTGAGCAGTCTCCCCGGCGTAGCATCAGTTGGAAGGAGATGAAGCGCCAAGTTATGGCCTTGTCCCAAACTCTGCGCGATTTTGGAGTAAAACCTGGTGATGCCGTGGCAGCCTACCTGCCCAACCTGCCGGAGACCATCATTGCTATGCTGGCTGCTGCGGCTGTAGGCGCCGTTTGGTGCTCCTGCGCCACCGATATCGGCCCCAAGGCTGCCATCGACCGCCTGGGTCAAGTCAACCCTAAAATTCTGTTTAGTGTAGATGGCTACGTTTACAAGGGCAAAGCTTTCCCCGTAGTGCCCAATGCCCGCGAGGTAGCTGCCGGAATCCCTACTGTAGAAAAGATCATATTTGTTCATTACGCTGGGAATGAGGCCCAGATTAAGGCCGAAATTAAGCCAGAGGATAAGGCCCAAGCAGAAAGCTGGGACGAGGCCACTGCCCACGACACTGCCGGTTTCTACTACGAGCAGGTTGAAGCCAACACTCCGATGGTGGTAATGTTTAGCTCAGGCACCACCGGTAAACCAAAATGCATGGCCCAGTCCGTAGGCGGCCTTTTGATCAACCAACTGAAGGAACTGGCCCTGCAAAACGATGTCAAATCCACCGATCGCATGCTCTACATTACTTCCTGTAGCTGGATGATGTGGAACTGGCAAGCGGCCGCTTTGGGTTGCGGTTGCAGCATAGTCCTTTTCGACGGTAACCCATGCTATCCGGACGATTCAGCTATCTGGCGTATTCTCGAGGAAGAAAAGGTCACCATATTCGGCCTTTCCGCCAGCTACATTCATATGCTTTTGGCTCATGGCTTCTCCCCGAAGAGCACTGTCGATCTCACCCACCTGCGCCTCATTTCTCAAACCGGCTCCGCCCTTTCTGAAGACGGTTTCGATTACGTCTACCGTGAGATCAAAAGCGATCTCCATTTTAATTCTATTGCTGGTGGCACCGACATTAATGGCTGTTTCTCGAGCGGCAATCCGCTCAGTCCGGTATATTCCGGCGAACTGCAGTCTCCAGGATTGGGCATGAAGATCGAGTGTTACAACGACAAGGGTCAGGCCGTGCGCGATGAGCAAGGCCAACTGGTTTGCGAAATTCCCTGCCCACCCATGCCACTCTACTTTATAAACGATCCCGACAATAAGCGTTATTTAGACGCCTATTTCAACGTTTATCCTCACATTTGGTACCACGGCGATTACGTGGTGATTCACTCCGATACCTTAGGAATCTCCTATTACGGTCGCTCCGACTCTGTCTTGAAACCATCGGGAGTGCGCATAGGCACCTCTGAAATCTACAATCAGGTAGAGAAACTGCCCGAAATTGCCGACAGCTTGGCCATAGGTCAGAACTATCAAAACGACCAGCGTATCGTCCTCTTTGTGCAGCTGACCCCTGACGCCGTACTTGATGAAGCTCTGAAGAAGCGCATCAAGACCACCCTGCGCCAGAATGCCTCGCCGCGCCATGTACCGGCAGTAATCATGGAAGCTCCCGACATTCCCAAAACCCTGAACGGCAAAAAGGTGGAGAGTGCAGTAGCCAACATTTTAAATAAGCGCAAGGTTACCAACCGTGATGCCCTCTCCAACCCCGAGTCGCTCGATTTCTATTACGAGGCGGCGCATGAACTGAGCGAGTAGCCCACTCCCCGCATTGACTAATTTGCCGTAACATTGCCCTACATCCCCATAACTTGAGCAAGGGGCTGTAGGGCGGTGTTAACAAGAAGGAATCTAGCCAACACAATTAGCAATCAACAATTAGAAATTAGCAATGAGCAATTGATAATTCGTAATGCTTAATGTGTAATTCGTAATCAAGAAATTAAGCGCGTGGTGCACGCAGGTAGAGGGGGAGCATGAGGGCGGGCGGTTGCGGTGCAGGCAGAATTAGCGATGAGCAATTAGAAATGAGAAATTAGCAATTGGCAATTATGGTAAATTTCTAGACGTACATAAATTAAAAATTTTATTTTTGACCATACAATAATTATTTAAAACCGTACAGTATTGTAAAAGCATTAATTTTCCACAATTTTATTCCTAGCCAGGTCAATTATTGCCATTCAATAATGCCTAATAGACTGAAAGGAAACCTGCTAATAAACAAGAACTGCGGGCATGTTGTCTTTCGCGTTTATTGTTTTTACGCTCAATTCTGCTGGAGCAACGATTATAGTTGTTGGTGATCGCCCGTGAAGATGTTTAAGAATAGATTCGGACTACTGATTTTGGGCCTAGCCTTGGGTGCGTCCTTAAGTGTAACCCCTCAGGTGTATGCTAACGAGTCGGCTGAAGGCATAGATAGTACTGCGCCATTGCAGTTTGGTGACATAACCCCAGAGGAAGACATGGTTCCTTCCATAGATCCTATGGAATCTGGTAGCACAAAAACGGTTGACCCTACCTTGCCACGCCCGCGCGTGCGTAAGTCTGCAACGAATCCAAGTAGCGGTTCGTTTTCCATGCCACCGATCGGTTCTTGCGAAGATCTGCGCACCAACTGGGGGTACGGCACTCGTGAAAACAATTACAATGCGCCCATATTTAACGCGGTCTCCTCTTCTTGGCCGCACAGCAATGTAGTTCCCCTACATCCGCTTCTTCTGAAATCTTTGCTGGCTTGCGAGAGTGGCTTCGATCCTAACGCGGTGAGTTACACTGGAGCCGTGGGCATAGCCCAGCTCACCCCGGAAACGGCTAGGCGCTTCGGCCTAGGCTGGTCGGCCAGCCGCGATCCTAATCAGGCCATTCCGGCCGGTGTTAAGGTTCTGGCCGAGAAGGCCAGAGTTGTTATCGATCCAGGCAACTACCACAAGATGATGGGGTTGCCCGTGGAACGTTGTCAGTATGCCCAGAAGGTAGCAGCTGCCTACAAGAAATATGGTCCTCCCAGCGTTGAGCAGTACTGGTACCTGATGTTAGCGGCCTACAACGGCGGCGGCGGAACAGTTCTAAGGGCCATGGCTGTGGCCTCAGATCGTGGCCTAGATCCTCGTGATTGGAGCAATCTAGTTGGGAATAGAAATGATCCTTACAACGCCCCCCTATACCTGGCCTGTACTAACATTTTTGGAAGCGGCGCTATGGGAAAGTATCGGGAGGTAGCCGATTACCCGGTTAAAATTATTAAGTTATACAACAAGTCGGTTGCCCCAGAGCAGAGAATCGAGCTCAAGACGAACTAGTTTCTTAGTTAAGATTCCCGTTCTGCGTTGTATGATCAGAAGCCGTTGCCAATCAGGGTGCGGCTATTTTTATGCAAAGCATACCCACTAAGTTCACAGCCAACGAAAGAGATAACCAATTACCTTTTTCCGATCGAATGGCCCTTACATTGCTGTTTGGGACGTAGTTCCGTGTTCTAAAAAAAAAATTCCGTTTTTTTCTGCATAGCCAAAAGCGATAAATATATATTATGCTTAGTATTTGGTTAATTTTATGTAAAATTATTTTACCAAATATTAAATTTGTAAAATAACAGTGCATATCATGTTAATACGGCGTTGAAATGTCCATAAAACAGGCCTTCACTTGAATGTTATTTAATTTGATAATCTCGGAGAAAGATGCTAGAATGCAGAGGGGTATGTTTTCGGGGAGGGAGAGTACGGCGGGTGAGCTAGAGCTTGAGCGTGGTTTTGCTGGAGGCGGAAAGAATTCGTTAGCAGCCCGTTCTTGTCATTGTAGCGGTATTTGGGAGTTAATGGCGGTGTACGTCGAGTCCCATGGAGGGAGGTAGAACGCCATGAAGAACGTGGAGTGGAGTCGTAAGGTTGTAAGTTTTACAAACCTGTGGAAGAAGTTTGTCTGCCGTACAGCCCGGTTCAGCAAAAGCTTAGCTGGAGGGAGCGGCTCGGTTGAGATTGCAAGCACAAGAATACAAGATGTTTTCCCTAGGTGCGGTTTTATGTTCTTTCTAAGATCTTTTCCCAAATATGGAGCGGGTCGTTCCCGCTTGTTTGTAGGCTCGAGAAGCGATGTCGTTGCAAGGCGATTCCCGAGGCAGGGGGGTCGTGGTTTTGCTTTGGCGTTGACCCTATTCTTGTTGGTGATTTTATCAACAGTCTGCTTTGGCGCTTTAAACATAACGAATTTGGATTCCCGCGGTGCCATGGAAGAGTACTATGCCGCAAAATCCCTTTATGCCGCCCGGGCGGGCCTGGCCGAGGCCAAAGCAGCGCTTACACGTTCCTTTTACAGTTCTATGTATTCCGACACTCTTTCTGGCGTTAAGCACACTTTAAATAGCGTTGAAGGTGACACTCAAGAGGCCAGTTATGAGATCTCCGTGACGCCCGCTGCCGACAACGATACTCGCGCTAAGCGCATGTGGAAGGTTACTTCTAAAGGCCGTTGCGGCGATGCTACCCGTACCCTGGTAGCCTTTTTGGAGAAAGAGTCGTTCTCCAAGTATATCTATTTCACCGACCAAGAAATCTCTTCGGCCAGTAATGGCGTGATATGGTTCGGAACCGGAGATCGTCTTGAGGGATACACCCATACTAACGGTTACTTTTCTGTAGAAGGTCATCCAGAGTTCACCTCTCAGATCACTTCTTCCAATACCGGCGACAATGCTTATAATTCAACGACCGGCAATTATAAACTTGGTAAGTACAACTCGTCAACTGGGCAGTATTCGTTAACCAGTACGGTAACTCGCGACGCTTCTAAGTTTTATCACTCTTACACCGGCGATTACAACGCGGATGGTCCTGCAGCGGCCGATGAGAGTGCAGACTTTTCTTTCTCCGGCGGTCAGCCCAAGATTCCTCTGCCTACCAACTGGTGGGCCTCAAACGGTACTCCTACCGATAAGAATGAAATTTACAGGGTTGCCAGCGCCGGAGGTCGTTGCTATGAAGGCAACAGCTACAAGTTGGTCTTTTCCGAGAACGGCAAGGCTACGCTTTACAAACAGGGCAACGGTGGACAATCCTGGGTTAAAGACAGCGTGATAGACACCTCTAATTTCACCGGCGTTACCCTCTATTTTAAAAAAGATGTTTACATAGAAGGTAAACTCAAGGGGCGCGTAACCTTGGCTGCTGGTAATAACATAACTATAAGCGGCGATGTCACCTACAAGGATCCTAATAACGATGTTCTCGGCCTACTTTCTGGAAAAGACATAATTGTCGCTAGTTGGAGTCGCAGTGCGAATTCGGATCGCTATATTCATGCTGTGATGATGGCTTTGAACGGTTCTTTCTACGTGCAGAATTATAACAATTCCAATATAGGCGCGGGTGGAAAGTTACACGTTTACGGTGGAATTATTCAAAAGAGCCGTGGTGCGGTAGCGACCTTCCGCAGCAGTGCTGGTCAGTACAGTATTGTTTCTGGGTATAACAAGGATTATATCTACGATAAAAAGTTGAGGACCAGTCCTCCGGACAATTTCCCAACAACGAGCAAACTCAACCTGCTCTACGTCACCGATGCCTCGTCGCTGGGCGCAACTCATTAAACCTCTTAAAGCACAGTCTATGGAACGGTGTCCTCTGCTTAGGGCCCACGTGGTGTGGGAAGGTTTATAGCAGGGTGAGGCGGAATGTCGAGACGGAAGATGAGGGGCGGCGGAAGAATGAGGGGATTTTCATGGTGAGGAGTTGGCATTGCCGTTCGGGTGTAACCCTACTGGAGATAATGGTTGTCATAAGCATAGCGGCTGTTTTGCTGGGGATCGTCACCGTAAGCAGCCGCCATGCCACGGTAAACCGAACCTTAGATGCCTCCAGCGGCGAAGTTTTTGAGTTGCTGGAAGTGGCGAGGAGCAAGGCGGTTAGCCAGGGTGAGTCTAAAGTTGAGATAACTACTGGTTCGAACGGTGATGAAACGGCCAAGCAGATCGATACGACCCTAAAACTTTACGATGCAGAGAACAATGTGTGCAGTATAGTGAACGTGCCCCCTGCGATATCTCTCACACCTAAAGGTAAAACGACCATAAAGTATAACAGTGCTGGCGGCTTGTCCAGCCACTCCAGCGATGTGAATATAGTTATGACAGCTTCTACTTCCAGGACAGCCAAGCTGACAGTAAACAGGCTAACAGGGACAGTCAAGAGGGTGCAGGAATGATGGGTAGTTGCGTTTTTTCACGTGTGAAGAAAGCTCGCTTAGGGGTCTCCTTGTTGGAGATACTGATTTCGCTGGCTATCTTCTCTTTTGCGGTGTTGAGCATTCTGGGCGGTCTGCCTATTGCAGCCAAGCAACACCGCGGTAGTGTGTTTGCGAATAGAGCCCTGTACTTAGCTCAGGGCAAGATGGACGGTCTCTTAGCTGACGACGGGGTAATTCCTACCGTAGTTCAGAGCGATCATCCCGTAAGTGGTGACAACTCCATAGTGCGCGAGTGGTGGGCCGAGAGTCTAACCAGCGATCCAGACGTGCAACAGGTTAACGTGCGCGTAACCTGGGTGGAGAGTGATGGCCGTACCCGCCAAATTCTATTGAGGAGCGGTTTAACGCGATGATAAATACTCCTAGTGGCAAACGGAGCGGTACAGGCAGGCGGGGCTTCACTTTGGCGGAGCTGTGCGTGGTGGCTATGCTGTTGGGAATATTTTCCACAGCGGCTTTGGCTTCCTTGAGCATATCGTTGCGTCAGTGGCGTACCTTGTCCGCACAAATGGAGGCAAGTTCGTCCTGCCGTATAGCAATGAATCTGGTGACCAATGAGCTCCGCCAAGCGGCTTCATGCCGAGCTACGAACGTAGTCAGGTACTACCACGAAGGTGAAGATGCAGCGACAACCGTCAGTACAGCCGTTCTTGAGCCTTACATCAAAAATGCCACAGCGGAGAGATTAGTCTTTACTGAGCCTAATCCCGATAATTTCGATCCCATCAATGCCAGTTTTACCCCCTCCGATGGAACCTACTACCGAAAAGTTACTTACTATGTCAAAAACGACACAGAGTTGCATAGGAAGGTGGAGTCTCTAAGCACAAATGGAACAGCTTCTCAGAAATCTGATGATCTCATCTGCGTATGCAAAAATATAAGTCTTAAGGTTACCTGTCTGAGTGCGAAGCGCTATCAGGTTACGGTGGAGTGTTCTCAAACGGCTAACGGCATAACGTCTTCGGCTAATCTGTCTACTGTTGTAGTTGTTTTAGGTGCTTAAATAATGGATATCTTGGCAAGTACAAACGAAGGATCCAGTGTTCGCAAAACCAGAGCCTGTGCCCGAGCCATAGTTATTGCACTGTTGGTGTTTTGTGCCTTACTGGCTGTTTACATGCTAAGCTACATAAGTAGCAATAGCGATACGGACTCTGGATACGATGATGTCCCCCCACCGATGCGAGTGGAAAAGATAGAACGGAAAAAGGAGCCAGCCTCCACCCACAAGGTCCAGGCAGTTCCTTACCCAGCCCCAGGTACAGAAAATAAAGCCCCAAGCTCAGTAGCCAACGATCCTAACTACACTTCAAACAGTTCTCCTAAGGGGAGTGATCAGCCCCTGCCTCCTGGGGTACAGTTATACTAGTAAACATTCCAACCTCCGTCGTTGAAAAACAGGTAGTGCATGCAGGAGGCTGTGCCTATAGCAGCCGCCAAAACCAAGGCCATGGCGGCTGCGTATCCCATGTCGAAGTTTTCAAAAGCGGTGAGATAGGCGTAATAGGCAGTGGTCAAGCTGGAGTTCTGAGGGCCACCGCCTGTGATTATGAAGACCTCAGTAAAAACCTTCAGTGCCGAGATAACCGAAATTAGAGTGCATACCGCAGCGGTAGGCTTTAATAGCGGCAAGGTAACTTTTGTTGCGGTCTGCCAACTAGAGGCTCCCTCTAGGGTAGCATATTCCTCCAGTTCCCGAGGTATGGCCTGCAACCCAGCCAGATAAAGAATGAGATAGTAGCCTACTCCCTGCCAAGCCGTCGCCAGCATTATGGAAAAAATTGCCAAGCGACTATCGGTTAGCCAGGGGATAGGCTCTATATTTCCCCAGCTTATCATCCTCAAAGCCTCATTGAGCAGACCGTCGGAGCGCAACATCCACCTCCAACAAAGTCCGACAACAACTGTAGAGGTGACGACCGGAATATATAACACCGTGCGTGCCAACTGTTCCCAGCGTGATTGCCCATTCAGAAGCCATGCAAAAAAAAGGGCCATCCCCTGCAGTGGAGGTACAACCAGAAGGTACAGGCATGAATTCTTGAAGGCAATAAAAAAATCGGGATCAGACCATAAACGCCTGAAATTATCCAGGCCCACCCAATGAGGCCCCATCAGATTGCCGTTATCGTTGTAACGCAACAAGCTAAAATCAAAGAAGGCCAGTACCGTACCGCACAACATAGGATAAACAACAAAGACTCCCAGTATCAGCAACATGGGAGCCATGAAAAGCCACGGCACAGCCCACCCCCATCCTCCGCTCAGCTTACGTCCATCCATCAACAACCAATGCAACTCCCCCCCAAAATATTCAGCTCATAAAAAAGTTAGAAGATTCTGGCATACTTTTCTCTATCGTATTCAATGGAGGCCTCGGGCGTGTAAACTCCCTGGTCCTCGCCTAACGTCTGACCAGGCTTCACAACTCTTAAATCCGTAATAAGCCCCAAAGTTGACTGAGCGTTCTTCTGCTGATCAATTTTCTTCAACAATTCGCCGACAGCACTGTTATACTTGCCAGTCCACTCATTGTAAACCATCCCCGTATCAAAAATGCCATCCAGAATGTCGATTTCATCGCGTAAATCCTCATTCTTAGGGCCTACATAAGTTATAGTATTTGAAATGAGCTTGCCGCTGACCGTGAACTCAGGGGTCTCGTCCGTTTTATCGGTAATAGTCTCGTAAAATAAAATATCGGCAGTAGTGTTGCCTACCCACTCTACTTCATCTTTGACAAAAGAATAATTAGCAACGAACTGACGCTGATAAACTTTCGTTCCTTTGGGCATAGTTTTATCGATCTCTTCTGCTAACTTACTTATGCGAAGCCCATCGTTGGGGATAATCTTAGCGTCCTCAACCTTAATCTTGCCCTTAAAGTTTGCCAAGGATTTAACATCATCTAAACAGATATCGACCAAGCTTTGGGGATTTTTCATTAATTCCATCTTGGCTACAGTTGTAGGTTCACCGCAAATCATAATATTTGAGGTATAGCTACCTGCAACCTCGGTGCGCGGATGGCTAAAATTAACCTTCCAAACTGCCACATTAGGATAACTATTCAGCCACCGAACTTGGCTACTACCCACCCAGCCAGCGGGAGTTTCAAATATGGCTACCGGCAATTTCAATTTTGGATCCATCACCTGGTAGGTACCTGCCAACGGCTTCTCGTCCAGGACAACTGGCTTAGCGCTAGGGTTGACACCCAAGGTAAATTTCTTACTTGGCGCTTCGCTGGGTTGCACTACTGCCGCAGTATTCTCGGCTACAGGCTGTTGTTCTCCACCCGAGCATGAACAGCCCGAAGCTGTCAAAGCTAAAGCTAAACCCAGCACCCACACGAACTTGCCAGAGAAAAAACTATTCACTTGCCCAAACCCTGCCTTTACAAATAAATTAAGCTATCTTCTATCCCAGCCAGCAAACAAGTCAAAGCCATATTTTGCATGTACGCTGTTCATTATTTAGGAATTACCGCTATCTTCCTGCCCTGCAAGTTCCGTATACTTAGCCTTCCTGCCGCGGGCCAGTTCCACCGGATAATGCATCTCGTTAATTTTAACCTTCTCCTGTAAGGCTTCAGCTAAATCTATTCCTAAACTGTCAGCTAAAGTGAGCAGATAAGAGAAGACATCGGCCAACTCATGGGCAAATTCTCGACTGCCAGCTTGCACCGACTCCAAGATTTCAGCATTATCCTTAAAACGGCACAACTCCAGCACTTCCGCGGCCTCAACCGCCATGGCCACCGCCAAATCCTTGGGATTGTGAAACTGTTTCCAATCACGCGCATCTCTAAAGGCCAACACCAAATCGGCCGCCTGACCTATAGTTGTTCTCCTATCATTAAACACCACAGAAACAGAGCTAGCCTTATCATTAAATTTTTGCATAGGGGCGGTTTTTAGAGCAACAGCTAACGCACCTGCTCCCCAGACTAAAAGATTTCTGCTGAATCCAGGATTCAATTAAATTGGCAACGTCTTCAGTATAATTTAACATACTGGTCCCTTTTTTCCAGCTCCAATTAATTGTTTCGCTTTAAGATACTTAAAATAAAGAACATTCTCAGCCTGTTTTTCTGATTCTGTCTGTCAAACCTAAAAAATAAGATTATCTAAAAAGAAAGGTCTAAACATAATTTGTCAAAAGGATTTGGGCCATACCGTCTGCAAAAAGTCGTGGCTGTGTGTGGGTAAAGCACCCCAAAATTTTGCCCAGCAAGGCAACCTCACAACCAGACAGCTTAAAACAATGAGTGCAGATTTTACTCCGACATTGGTCTTCTTGAAAATTGGCGCCCTCTGTTTTGGCGGCGGTTACGCCGCGGTACAGTTAGCCCAGGCTGAAACGGTGGAGCATTACCATTGGCTGAGCATGAACGAATTCAGCCAAATGGAAGCCATTGCTGAAATGACCCCGGGGCCTATTGCTCTAAACATCGCCAGCTTCGTCGGTACTAAATTAGGCGGCTGGTCCGGAGCCGTTGCAACAACCTTAGCCATAATTGCCGTGCCCTGCCTTATTACCTTAATTTTGGCCCACTTGTATCAAAAATACGGGAACATGCCAGCCGTGTCTGCCGTACTCAATGGAATAAAGCCAGCCGTTTTGGGGATGTTAGCTTCTGTATCCCTCTCCTTTACATTGCTGGCTATGCAGCCTCTGCCCTACTCCACGTCCGCAGAACTAATTAAAAAGTTCAATTACCTGGCCATACCAGCCATTCTACTAGCCGTAATTTTGTTACAAAGAAGAACCCTGGGATCAATCGGCCTAATCTGTCTCTGTGGCAGTCTAGCTTTAATTTTCAGGCTCTGTGTTGGAGTCTAACCAACCCGCCTCAAAACGCCCACTGATACCTTAATTTTTCGGCTCTGTACTAGGGTTTAGCACCTACCAATCATCCAGACCGACAAAGCCGCCTTCATTCAAGGAAAAATTCCTGCCCAGCGGCATAATCATCTGCGAGGTATCTGTTTCCCCTACATCATCGTAATCTCGCAAAGCTTTAATGAGTTGTTTATCAGACAACGAGAAAGTACATCCACGGCCACAAAAATCGGCGGCAGCCGCTAATATTTGGCGATCGGCTCCCAACACTTCCTCAAAGTGGGAAGTACCGGAACCTATAAAATAAGCCAGCAACCTACCCGCCCCATTCCGGATCTTACCGTCCTCAAGACAAGGCTGTTCTCCGGCACCTTGGGCTGAGAAAGCATTGAGAGGCACAGCATAAGCCAGAAGCACCCGGCTGCTCCCGCGCAGACGCCAGCGCCAATACTCGCAGGAACGGTACAGACGCCCCAAACCGAGATTTTCTGAGTAGAACTCGGTAACCGCCTCAAAATCGGCTTCACTGTAAGGACAAATCACTATCTTGCGCAGATTGTCACTATAGCCACCTGAGGCAGAAGTCAGCTGGTAAAGACCGGGTCGTCCCCCAGAGGCGGCCTCGTACCACAAATAATGCTTTCCCACAACCTTAAATCCCAGCTTGGTATAGAAATTAGGAATATAAGTGGAAAGCTGCAAAAAATCAGTGCCTTGAGCATGGGCCCGTGCCGCAATGCTCTTTATAATGCGTGAGGCAAAATAATGACCGCGCTCCTTCTTTTGGGTAGCCACTCCTGCGATAAATCCTACCTTGTAGTTTTTATCTATTGTAGCAGTGCAATCTTTGCTAAAGCTAGGAATGAAAAAAGCCATACTGACCAAACGGTTACCGCGGAAAACTCCATACCCTGAAGCATTCGCCAAACGAACCGCCTGGAAGCTGCCAAACTCCTCACGACTATCTTCGGGGAAACAACTGCACCAAAGATCTGTAACTTCTTCGAGGCCAACCTCTATATGTTTACGAGTCTCAACGTCCCAAAAACGCATCACTTCAACACCTGCGGCCAGCAATACTTACCCATAAGCGACGCTTCCCTCACTCAAAAATCCCCCGGTAATGCTGAGCAAAACCGATCGGGTTATAGGAAAGCTTAGAAGTTCGCAGTCCTTGTTCCCCTAAATCTTCCTCCCTGTTAACGTAGGTAACTCCGGACCAACAACGTTGCAAAAACTCATGGCTCATCCAAGCATACATATCGCGATACTCAGGATGACATTTTTCAAAATGAATAACTACCATATCTTCGGAGGCCATGCACCCCAGTGTAAATCCTGCAACCCGGCCATTCTCGGTAATTACGCAGGCTTTAGCACCGACCGCCTCCACACTTTTTAAAGCACGCTCCAAGGCCCTATATTCAATACTTCTAGTTGCCCCGCCCTCAACTTTCTCGCCTATATCCAAAGGTTTATGAGACTTCCAAGCCCGATCTAAGGCTAGGCATTCTTCGTAGAATCGAGGTTCGTAATCTTGGTACACCAGATTGGGATGTTTGCGTCCAAAGCTGCTTATACGATTGCGCTTGCTGCGATAAGCATGTCCTTCCAGATTGATTAGATCCTGGGTTCTGTAGATATATTCGGCAAAATCGCGCTGAACTTCAAAACGCATAAGACCAGGACAATCACGTTCAATCTTGTCTTTGGCATCCTGGGGCACCCAGATAAACTGGTCCGGTTCAAGTAGCTGCTGGATCTTGCTTAAGGACGAGGCAATGGAATACTGAGGATCCTTTAAAAATGGCGCCAAATACGCGTTTTTTCCGGCAAGATAATAACTCTTCAGGTACACGGCTTCTTCATCTTCGGCATAAACAATACGATCATCTACCGCCCAGGCGTACCAGTACATAAAAGAATTATATGCAGAACGAGAATTGCGCACATAACGCCTGAAAAGTTGCTTTTCAGCCAGAGTTATGCTTTTAAAATCTAACATAAAGTTGTTATCTTAATCACCAGACCATAAAAAAATTCAAGTATCAGTAAAAAAATCACCGGATGGGCCACTTTTGGGATCCCGCGATAGTTTATCCTGTTTCGGGTAGCTCCAAGATGCCCGGCCGAGCCCACCTCTGGAGACCCAGCCGGACGCTCGCGCTTAACTTCAGCGCAGACTGGCAACGATCTTTCCCGCTAATTCTTTAAGCTCGGCCAGCTTACCATCGTTTACACTGGACAATATTTCCACTTCACCTAAAACGTTAACACCAGCCATATTTTCCAGGCAACCACGCATAAGTTTTACTGCCTGCGGCGCCCATGAACCGTTGCCAATCAGGGCCACCTGCCTATTTTTCAAGCCATGCGCCTGCAAACTGTGTAACATGTGAGCCATCTGGGGATAAAGATCGTTCATGTAAGTAGGAGCGGCCAAAATCAAATGGCTCACCCGGAAACTCTCAGCTACCAAATGGGCGCAATCGACATTGGACACATCGTAAATCTTCATGTTGTAAACTCCCAGCCTGTCCAGCTCAGCAGCCAAAAGTTCCACAGCATTTTCGGTGTGATGGTACATAGAAGCGAAGGCAATCATAACGGCCTTGTCTTCCGGCGTGTAAGAGGCCCAGCGAGTGTATTTTTCGATAATATAAGCGAAATCCTCACGCAGGATCAGACCATGCAACGGACATATGGCCTTGATCTCCAAATCAGCAGCCGTTCGTAAAAGCTTAGCCGTCTGCATGCCGTACTTACCCACGATATTAGTGTAGTAGCGCCTATACTCAGACAAATTAGCCCGCATGTTGGTATGATCGTTAAATATATTGCCGTTTATAGCTCCGAAGCTACCGAAAGCGTCAGCCGAGAAAAGCACCTTATGAGTGGAATCATAAGTAACCATAACTTCAGGCCAGTGCACCATAGGAGCAAAAACAAAAGTTAAGTTGGTGTTGCCCACCGAGAAATTTTGACCGTTGGTCACAACGATAAAACGATCATTCCATTTTTCTGCTTCGGGGAAAAATTGCTTCAAGAAGGCAACCGTTTTGCCGTTAAGCACTATCTTAACTTCCGGGTGTCTAGCCACCAAGGCAGCAATACCGGCACAGTGATCGGGCTCCATGTGCTGAACAATCAGGTAGTTCAAGGGACGCCCGGCCAGAGCAGCCTCTAAATTTTCAAAGTACTGACTTAGTACGGCTCCGTCGGCAGTATCTAAAACGGCCGTTTCACAGTCATCTATAAAATAAGAATTGTAGGAGACCCCAAACTGCAAGGGAAAATGATTCTCAAAGAGCTTGAGACGCCGATCGTTGGCCCCTATCCAAAATATTTTGTCGGTGACTTTAATAACGTTGTGCATAAAAAAATACCCTTCTCAACAATACTCTTATGGTCGGCAGAAATTATAGCTACTTTCTGCCACTCTGGCAATTGAACCAAGGCAGAGGTGGTCACCATTCTGTAGCGAACCTTTCCCGCCCTCGGTAGCGGCAATTTCAAGGCTGCAGCAGATCTGCGGAGGGCTTGCAGCTCTTAAAACTTAGGAAGCAATTATGGAAACTTGCCTAAATCAATGTAATGTCCGACCAGCAACCCAGCCAAATCTCGATCATCAGGCTGGCCTAATTGTGAATAAGCTTTATGAAGCCCTCTTAAAGTCTTACCCCAGCCCAGACAGCGAAACTACCCTGCACAGTCTCAATAAGCTCTGTGTACAGTTGATCTTCTGCTTCTACGCCGAAAGAAGCGGCTTCTTTCCCGACCAGGCTTTCACCGGTTATCTTGAACAGTATAAAGCTGGTGAATGGTTTGGAGCTTTAGCGACTCTGTTCAACGTTCTAAACACTCCAGTGGAGCAGCGCAAGGCCAGCCAGTTTAACTCACGTAGCAAAGCAATGCTTACAGCGTTCCCCTACGTTGGTAGCGGCCTATTTAGCAGCCCAATGCCTGAGCTACCTCGCTTTGATGAAAGGTTACGCGAGCTCATACTGCGCGAGATTCCCCAGGCCTGCGCTTGGGGTCATATTTCCAGCACGCTTTTCAGCGCTGTATTTGAATCGACCCTTACCCCAGTTAAACGTCGCCAGGGCGGCATGCATTATACGAGCATCGAAAATATCCATAAAGTTATCGATCCTCTTTTCTTAAACGATCTGCAGGCCGAGTTTGAACGTATCAAAAGCGCCCCACTCGATCTGGGGACCAAGCATAAGGATTGGCAGAAGCTCCACCTGCGCTTGAGCCAACTTACGTTTTTAGATCCGGCCTGCGGCTCCGGCAACTTTTTGACTGAGGCCTACATTTCTCTGCGCCGTCTAGAAGATAGAATAATACGCGAACAGCGAGCCACCCAACTGCCCAATTGCCCAGCCTACCCTTCTATTATGGTAAATATCGACCAGTTTTATGGAATTGAACTGAACGACTTGGCGGCAGCCACGGCTAGAACTTCATTGTGGATGGCCCAAAGACAGCTGCAACCATATTCGTTAAGTCAAAATTCAAGCAACGAGGCTTGGAAAGATAACTCCCGAATAAAAGCGGCTTCCGCCGCCCAAATGCCCAAAAACAACTTCCACATAATCCAGGGCAATGCCCTGCGTCTCAACTGGTCGGAGCTGATTACGCCAGAACAGCTCAACTATATCCTTGGCAATCCACCCTTTGTGGGTTACTTTCTGCAATCGAAAGAGCAAAAACAGGATTTACGAGAGTTGTACCGGGACGAGACAGGAAAACCCTACCGCACGGCCGGAAAGATTGACTACGCCGCCGGTTGGTACTGGCAAGCGGCCCGTTTAATGCAGAACACCACCATCAAAACGGCCTTCGTCTCCACCAATTCCATAACCCAGGGCGAGCAGGTGGACAGCATTTGGCGACCACTCTACGAAAGATTTAAAATCCAGATCAACTTCGCCCACCGCACCTTCCAATGGGACAGTTCATCCGGTCAAAAGGCCCGAGTGCACTGTGTCATTGTGGGATTCAGTTGTCACAAAGAACCTGGCCCGAAAATGCTTTACACGGGCGAAAGCTGTCGGCTAGCCTCCAGCATTAACCCTTACCTGCTCGAGGGCCCAATGCAATTTATCCAGGCTAGAGCCCAGGCCTTGTGCCCTGTGCCGGCTATGCAGGCGGGCATCAAGCCCACCGAAAACGGCAACCTACTTTTTACCGCCGAAGAGAAAGACCAATTTTTAAAACTTGAGCCCGGTGCTGCCCAGTTCATCCGCCCCTTCACCATGAGTCGGGATTTCATTGAACGCCGACTTCGCTATTGCTTATGGCTAGTTAAGGCCCAAACGCAAGATATCGAAGCCTTACCGCTTATAGGTGAACGTCTGCAAAGAGTTCGGGCCTTCCGCCTGGCCAGTTCCAAGGCTGCTACCAGACAAAAAGCGGCAACCCCTCACCTCTTCGATGAAATCCGCGAATGCTCCTCAAGATATATAGCCGTTCCAGTGGTATCTTCAGGACGGCGCAGGTATATTCCCATCGATTACCTGCCCGCAGAAGTTATTCCCGGAGCCGGAATTCGCTACATAGAGGGCGCCTCGCTCTACTATTTTGGAGTGCTCACCTCCAGCATGCATATGGCCTGGATGCGCATAGCGGCCGGTCGCCTAAAGTCTGATTACAATTATTCCAACACTATAGTTTACAATACCTTTCCCTGGCCAAATCCCACCCCCATGCAAAAACAACTAATCGAACAGACCGCTCAGGCTATTTTTCAGGCCCGCGCTCTCTATCCTAAAACCTCTTTCTCTTTTCTCTACGACGAGCAGACCATGCCTGACGAACTTAAAAAAGCTCACGAAGCTAACGATCAGGCCGTGCTGGCAGCCTATGGTTTGGATGCAGATACAACAGA
>OMRK01000209.1 GCA_900313515.1 uncultured bacterium
AATTGGCTATTTTGGTGGGGATTTGGATTCGTTTTAGCTCTTATGGTGGCCATTTATAAGCTTTACGGTAGTGCGCCGCAATTCACCAAAAATATGCAGTATTTTATGCTGACATGGCCTTTATTGGGCAAAATTATTAAAAGCGTGGTTGTAACCCGTTTCTGCCATACTATGTCACTTATGGTAAGGAGTGGCTTGCCATTGGATACGTCCTTGCAGATTGTAGGGCTAGCTTTGGCTAATTACCCTCTGGCCAAAGTTACCGATGAAGCTGCAGCCCTGGTTCACAGTGGCTGTGAGCTTGGTGAGGCTTTAGGCCAAACCAATTATTTCTCGCCTAATTTTATAAAGACTATTAACGTAGCCATGCAGTCCAGTCATTTGGAAGAAGCTCTGGATAGGCTCAGCCGTTTTTACAATGAACAGGTGGTGTACAGCTTAGACAGATTTTCCAGCCTAGTGGAACCTTTGCTTTTAGCTGTTATGGGGGTATTTGTGTCAGGTTTGCTTCTTGCTTTGTTTACGCCGCTTTACTCCTTTATGGATAGCTTGTAAAACGGCCCGTTTTTTGTATGGTCTCTTCGTGCTCGGTTTTTGGGCATTTAAGCCGCTTGAAGGTGTTGTTAATTCTTCACTTTCTGTTTGCACCATTCGCTTAAGCTGTTTGTAGCCAAGATTTGGTTAATGTTTCGTCGTCGGGCCACCCAGCTTGTTTGAGCTACCTGCAGTAGGGTCTTTTAATTTTTTAAGACGTGTCTACTCCCGGGTGGCCTGGCTATACGCTAGCTGGTTCTCCCCCTGGTGGGGGCGGTGAATGTTTGTACAGTTCGATCATGCGTTGGCTAGTGCGCTCTATGCTGTGGTCGGTGTAGGCTTGTAAGGCCCGACCAGGTGGCGGCTGGCGAAAACGTTCAAATTGTAACCTAGCCCGCGTTGATGAGGCTCATAAATAGTTTTAAAAAGGGGGAATTTTACCTTGAACAGCTCTAAATTCAAAATAATTCTCTGCGACAGCGATTTGATTTTAGGAGATATTATCAGTGAGGCCTTAGAGGCTGCCTGTTACAAGTTGAAGCGCTTCAATAGCGAGGGCGAGGAGCTACTGCGCGAGTTGTCCAGACATTCTGGAGATGTTCTTATTGCCAATGTGGGAAGTCGCTTAAAATCCTATTTGCCTATCCTTAAGTACTGTCGCGAAGAATTTCCTCAACAAAAATTGGTTTTGGTTTTGTCAAACTCAGAAGAAGTCGAGTATGGTAAGTTGGCAGAATATGCAGATGCAGTTATACTAAAGCCTTTTGCTGTAAACGATCTTTTGAACACTGTTCAGAGTTTGATTGGCATAGCGGCGGCCGAATCTAGAAGCTGGAAAACTTTACTTAGTGCAAGGCTTAAGCATGTTTGGTTTGTTCTAAGAAAAAAAATTAAAGAGCTGATTAAATACAGGCCCCATCTCATCCAGGATTGGCGCATGAGTCAGATTGAAGAAGCGAGAAGCCTGGCTTTGGAAAAGGCCTACCTTTTTTTTCGTTCCAAATCGGCTTTGAAAGCAGCGGCTTTGGAAATTTGGCAGAGGCTGGAATTTTTGGAAAGGCGTTATTTGCTAGCTAGGGGTGGTGTAGAGGTGGAGTGGGAGGCTCTCAAAACCTACTACAACATACTGCAGAGTCAACTTGCTACTGGCCTGGAGACGGGAAGAACGCCGCACGTAGGTGGCGGTGATGGCCTGAGTCCTCTCCTTACCCTTGCCTCATTTTCCTCTTTTTACCAAAGGGTCAGGGATGGAGTAATTTCTCTGCCGCAATTTAGGAAGGCGGCGGAAGTGCGCCTTGTCCATTGCGCTTCACAGGCTCATGCGGAGAGTCAACTGCAAAAGAACTGGGAAGTTCTAGCCCAAAGGCGCAATACTTGGAATGGACGTTACCTCCATTCATTCCTTCCCAGCTTGGATAGCATCAAGGCTGAACTTAGGGTGCTTGCTCAGCTGAAACTGGACAGTCCTGTTCTTTACAGCCAAATCTGGTACTGACAGCAGTTAGGGCTTCTGCTTCTGTAAAGCTTCCAATTTTGAGCGCAGAATGCGCAATCGTTCCCGGGTGGCTTCCAGTTCTTGTTGAGGTAGTCCGCCCATCTGGAAAAGTTCTTCTTGGCTAGCTAAAGCCGCTTCGCACTGTCGCACCTCATCTTTTGCATCCAGCAAGTCGTTGAGGTAAGTCTCCTGCTTCTCTTTTTTGTAGTTCTTGACAGTCTCAGCCAGTTTCTGATCGCCGGCTACTAGGTTATTTACAAAGGCTTGCACATCGTGCCAGCTCAAACCTCGCTCTTGCGCCTGCTTTTGAGCCTGCTTCGTGCGCTTTTGGCAATTGCTCAATTGGCTTTGCAATTTTTTCAGCTTATCAGGGTGTTCTTGCTGAAGATTTTTTACCTTGAGCAGATTGGAACGAGTTTTCTCCAAGTTTTGCTTTGTCTGTTCCACCTCTCTTCTGGAGACCAAACCGTCTTGGTAATACTGTTCCATCTGTTTTACGGCCAAGCGCTTTTCGGTGTAGCGTTTTTCCAATTTCTCTCGCTCTATATTGGTGAGCCCTACCTCGCGCTTTCTAGCTTCCAGCTCAGCTTTAACGGTATCTTCGTTGTTGCGAGCAGTTAGCCAGGCTACCAGTAGTTGTTCCCGGCTAGTCAGTGGCTTGGCTTGAACGTTAGTAGCGGTTAAAAGCGCCTGTTTATCTCCTTCGCCGAAGGGAATATAGGAGCCATCCGCTCCGCGCATTTTAACATCCACATGATTTATGGCGATTGTGCCCACTATATCGCCAACTTGAATGCTCTGTCCAAGTCTGGCCACGGGAACAATATGGCCGTAAGTCACCTCGATACCGTTGGCGGACGCCACAGTAACTCCCCATTCACCGTCTGCCCAAGGAGCTATAGAAACTACCGTTCCAGGCCAACCAGCTCGCGCTCCTGTGCCCGCTTGCATAGCAATGTCGTACCCCAGGTGCAGTCCGGCGTGTCTTCGGTACATGGACAAGCCACGGTAATCGTAGAAGGTACTGGTGACACAGGCCCATGAGCAGGATTGACGTTGCAGATTTACCAGGTCACTGAGCGAGGTAGCCGCTGGCACTGCGCTTACGGTTGTATTGCCAATGTTACTGGTCTTGTTTGAATCTGGAAGCCCATACTTTTTTCGAGCAGCTTCGATAACTTCAGGAACATCGGTGCTGTTGGGAGGCGCGGCCTCGCTTAACAGTGGAGCTACCAGTAGTAAAAGCACGCTGGTACCGCTAAAAATTAAGTTTTTAAAAAAAGCACTGCTCATAATGCCTACACCTATCCGCGCTGTTTCAAGGCCCTTTGGGAGTACCGCCATACTGTTCATAAGCTTGCCCCCGGACCGCTTCAATAACTTTTTGAAATCGCGAGCCGGCTCGGTTGGAAGATGTATTCAAAGATCCTCGGGATTGGGCTCGCCAAAAACACAGTTCTAGTTTATACAATAGGTCTTTTTTCCTGGCATCAGGCAGGAGGCGTTTTCTTTTAAGGGGAAGCCGGGGGGCTCAGCCTGACATCTAGGAGAACGAAACAAAAGGAGTCTTAAAGGTCTGGTGGGTCTTTTAAATAAGTTTAACAAGCGGCTTTTTGGCCGACCTATGGGTCAAGTTATTCCTTATGTTATTGAGCAGACTGCCCGCGGTGAGCGTGAGTATGACATCTACTCGCGCCTGCTGAAGAGTCGCATCATTTTTATAGGCGATGAAATAGATGACAGTCTGGCTAATTTGGTTATAGCCCAGTTACTCTATTTGGAACAGGAAGATCCTGATAAGGATATTGACATTTATATCAACAGTCCAGGAGGCTCGGTAACGGCTGGGTTAGGCATTTACGACTGTATGCAGTTGGTTAAACCTGACATCTCCTGTACTTGTATGGGTATGGCTGCAAGTGCTGCTTCGGTTTTGTTAGCTGGCGGGAGCAAAGGAAAGCGTTTTGCTCTGCCCTATTCGCGCGTGATGATCCATCAGCCTTGGATGGAAGAAATTGGTGGTCAGGCCACCGATATCGATATTGAAGCGCGGGAGATTTTAAAATTACGTGAGACTTTGAACCGTATTTTGGCCTTGCATACTGGACAGCCTTACGAGAAAGTTTGCCAGGATACAGAACGTGATCACTACTTATCTAGTCAAGAGGCTTTAGAATACGGTTTAATAGACGATATTATGACTCATGATAAGCGCTAGAAGATTATGATCCACAAAGTTTCACTAAAACCCCACGATTTATGCGGGGGCGGTTTGGATATAGGCGGTACTCTGTGCAAGGTCGTCGTAGTCAGGCCAGGCGAGGAATTGTCTTCGGTTGTCTTGCACGAGTGCAGTTGTGAAGATATTTTAGATTATGTAATGAAGGCCGGGGTTCAGTTCTGCGGTGCTACCGGGAGCAGAGCCGTGGAATTCAGGCATTGTGCCCAATGTCGGCGCGATTCAGGTGTGCCCAATGTACCGCAGGTGCTGTGTGTTAATGAATTTGTGGCTTGGGGAAATGGAGCTGCCAAGTTATTGCCAAGTTCATGTGGGGTTGAGTTTCCCTATCTTTTGGGATCTATAGGCACGGGTACATCCATCCTGTTGGTGAACGGCTTTACCATTACCCGAGTGGGAGGATCGGCGCTCGGGGGAGGAACCATCTTGGGGTTAGGCAGGGTGGCCATTCCAGGAATAAGCTTTGGAGATTTATGTCGTCTGGCTTCACAGGGAAACCGCTGTGAAGTGGATTTGTTACTTAAAGATATCTATGCCCCGGGTCAGATTGGTATAGCCGATAATATCACGGCCTCTAACTTTGGTAAATTGGCAGGGGATAAGCTGATTCCTCGTCCTTCAGATGCCGATATCGCCGCCGGTATTATCAGCATGGTGGGCGAAAATATTGCCTTGGTGGTTTCTGAGATGATGAATATTTACCATACTCACACCATCGTTTACGGCGGTTCCACCTTGTGTCACAATACTGTGTTGCGCAGTGTCCTTATGAGGGCAGGAGAACTTCTCCATCATAGGGCAGTTATTTTGGACAGAGGCGAGTTTACCGGAGCAGTTGGAGCTTATGAGTTGGCTTTAGCTTACTAAGTTTGCGTTGGAAACTTTGGACGCATATTTCTAAATTTCAGGTTTTAGCTCACAGGAAAAAGTCATTTTTAGCAACAGAGGTAAAAGGGATGGTTATGGACGATAAGAGTGATTTAAAGCTTACCCAGATGTGTTCTTGTGCGGGTTGTGCTGCCAAAATAAAGGCTAAAGATTTGGAACTGCTACTCCAAGAGGTTCACTATCCCTTAGATCCACGGGCTTTGGCTGGTCAAAGTAGCGGCGATGATGCGGTGGTGGTCAAGGTAAGTGATGATCTCGCTCTAGTGCAAACTATCGATTTCTTCACTCCAGTGGTTGATGACCCCTTGCGCTTTGGACGTATTGCTGCTGCCAATGCTTTGTCTGATGTTTACGCCATGGGTGGCACGCCCTTTACGGCCATGAATGTTACCTGCTTTCCTCTCAAAGAGATGGGAACTGAGACGCTCAGTTTGATTTTGAAGGGTGGTTTGGAGAAGGTTTTGGAGGCTGGTGCCGTCATGGCTGGCGGTCACACCGTTCAAGACGCTGAGCCTAAATTTGGTCTAGCTGTGACTGGACTTATCGATCCCAAGAAGATGGTGCGCAAGGATGGGGCTGTTCCTGGAGATGTGCTAGTTTTAACCAAGCCTTTAGGTACTGGTGTTCTTAATACTGCCCATAAGTTTAGGGATATCTCACCGGATGACCTAGAGGGTGTGATGACTTCTATGGAAACTCTGAATAAGGCCGCTTCGGAGGCCATGGTTAAGGTGGGAGCCCGGGCCGGTACAGATGTCACTGGTTATGGTTTGCTAGGGCATAGTTTGGAGATGGCCAGAAATGGCGATGTTTTGTTCGAGTTCCAGGCCGAGGCTATTCCGTGGTTACATGGAGCCGAAGAAGCCTATTTGCGCGGTAACATACCAGGAGGTTCAATTTCCAATCTAGATTATGTTAGGCCTTACTTGGAGGTGGTGGGCGAGGTCCCCGAGCATATTTTGGGGCTTATGGCAGATGCTCAAACCTCTGGGGGATTGCTTATTTCTATAGATCCTTCTAAGGTTGATGAACTCATGGAGGCTGTGCCCAAACTCTTCACTGCGCCTAAAGTGATAGGTCGTGTGCTGGAGCGTGAGAGCAGTTCTGGGTATCTCAGGGTTATTGGTAAGTAATAGTAAACTGGCAATAAGGTGGGTGAAACACGTTTGGACGTTAGCAGTTTTTTTAAGCGCGACAGAGCTTGGCAGGCTTATTCTAATAAGCAATGGCAACGCATTATGAGAAATTGCCAGTCCGGTTTAATGGAGATTCGGGCCGATCTGCGCTGGTTTCATGAGATGTTCTTGGCTCCTGCCGAAGTTCAG
>OMRK01000185.1 GCA_900313515.1 uncultured bacterium
GTAATATCGAACTCCTCCACCGGGGAACTCATAAGCTCACCAGCTGTGAAGAGGCGCGGCGCACGAGAATGGGCTATGTTCTGAATTTCGACAGACAACTGGCTTAAGGGACGCAGCTTAACGCAGGCAAAGGCGGAAGAGCTGTGACCAGCGCCACCCAATTCACGCACTATCGAGAAAACATCCAGGGAAGCCGGTAGACTGCGGGCCACCACGTAAGAACGACGGGCCATATTAATTAGGCAGAAGAGAACCTCGGGATTCTCCAACTCCATTATGTGATCGGCCACAGTGGAGAGATCGTCAATATGCTCATCTATTTCAGCCGAGACAAAAAGACAGTGACGACCGGAAATAGTGATATACTGAGAATTACCTAAAAGTTGCTCAATTAGGCGGCGCTGAACAGGCAAAAGGCGACGCTGGCTTAAGAGAGCTACCGCCCCCAGGCTCCCCCCAGCCTTAACCATAGCTGCTGCCATTTCAATGTCTTCATAGGTTGTACCTACATAAGTTAGAGAATCGGTTTCCTCATAGAGACCTAAAAGGCACAACGTAGCCTCGTTGGGAGTGACAGTCAGATCACGCTCCTTGAGCACCTTAAGCATAACCGTAACGGTGCTGCACTGCTCCTCTATGCGCTCTTGGTCGCCAACAATAGACTGATGGGTTGCTCGATGATTGTCGTAAATGTGTACTGGTATGTATGGCTGGGTAACCAAATCGGCAAATCTTCCCAAGCGATAGGGTTCTCTAACTCCCACCAAAACGACCAGTTCCACCGGTTCATTCTGGTAATCCTCTTCCTCGTGAATGTGCAATAATTCGCCGTGCTGAGACGTAAATTCGCGCACTTTTGGATCGGGGTGGCCTACCAGATAAATTTCACCCTTGGGGTAAAGGCGCCGAGCCAGCACCAGAGAGGCTAGAGCGTTAAAATCAGCTCGAGAATGGGATAAAATGATTTGCATTCCCACCAATTACAGCCCATACCAAGGAACTCCTCTGCAGAGCCGAGAAAAAGTTACCACATAAAAGTTTTTATCCGCCTGGCCGAAGAACTTATCTACAGCAAACAGACGGCAAAAGGGTTGAAGTTAAGAAGAATTCCACCCACGATCTTAATAACTGCTTAGCCCAGCGAGAAACGGGCAATCTAACTTAAAGGTTAACAACAGCCTGGGCAGTTACTCCCTAAAATGAGCTCACTATAGTGCCTCCACCCAGCACCAGATCGTCCTGATAGAAAACAGCTGCCTGACCGGGAGCTATTCCGCCAATCTCCTCTTTAAACATAACCTTGACCCTATCTGCCTCCACCACCAAGCGAACCGGCTGGGGATTAGCCGAATAGCGAACCTTCACTGTGCATTCCAAGGTATCACCAACTTTGGGATCGGCCAGAGCTATCCAATTAATTCTGTTGGCGTAAAATCCTCGGCTATGCAGCTCGGAGGCGGTACAGACCAACAACTGGTTCTTATCTATATTCCTGCCGCAGACGAACAAGGGTTCCTTATAGGCCACCCCCAAGCCGCGGCGCTGGCCAATAGTGTAACGGATCAGCCCCTTATGAGTGCCAACCTTAAGCCCCTGTAGGGTAACTATATCGCCCGGTTGACTCTTGTGTCCGGTGTAATTTTCGATAAAATCGGCATAGCTGCCGCTATTAACAAAACAGATATCCTGACTTTCTTGCTTGTGAGCCGTGCGCAGATCGTATTTTTGGGCGTAAGAGCGCACTTCGTCCTTGGTGAGTTCTCCTAAGGGAAACTGGCTGTGAGCCAACTGCTCCTGGTTTAGAAAGTAGAGAACATAACTTTGATCTTTATGAAGATCGCGGGCTTTGCGTAAAAGATAGCGACCACTCGAAGAGTCGTAATTGAGACGTACGTAATGACCGGTTACAATGTAATCTAACTCCAGCTCGAGGCGACGCTGATAGAGCTTTTTAAACTTTAGATAACGGTTGCAATCTATGCAAGGATTGGGGGTTAAGCCCTTTTGGTAAGCTTCGACAAAGGGCTCAATTACCTGACAGCGGAAATTATCGGCAAAATTAACCACATAGTAGGGAATATTTAAGCGAGTAGTGACGCTGCGGGCATCCTCGACATCGGAAAGGGAGCAACAGGCCTTATCGCGGCTTATTCCTACGTCCTCATTGGCAAAAAGCTGCATGGTAACGCCCACGCAGTCGTAACCGCGCTCCTGCATAAGCAGGGCGGCCACCGAGCTGTCCACTCCCCCGCTCATAGCTATTAAAGCACTTTTCTTTTCCATTTTCACACAAAAAACCGACCCCGGTTAGAAAACCAAAGGACCGGCCAGCAATAATTATTAATCGATAAAATTGGTCATAATTGTAGGCTCGTAGTGTGGACGCTCTATTCCGGCTTTCTGCCCAGCCTCAATGCATTTGATAAGCCAGGCCATGTTTTGGGCCAAAGTGCGCATGGTCTGCAATCCTTCTTCATCCTTGCGCACATCGTCAGGGGTAAAACCATGCACTTGGTTCCAGTACTGGGAAGTGACTATAGGCATATTGGAGATGGAAAAATATTTATTGAGCCGATCAAAAGCGGCGCTGGCCCCGCCACGACGACA